>JACQGT010000206.1 GCA_016199425.1 Chloroflexota bacterium | reverse complement strand
TACGAAATACGAAATACGAAATACGAAATACGAAATACGCGCCCTTCACCCTTTCTGTTCTCGCTGGTCTCTCCGCCCTCCTCCTCTCCGCCCTCTTCCTGCTCCCTCTCCTGGCCGAAGGGCCGCTGCTGGACCAGAGCGTCTACACGGACAACACCTACAGCTACGCCCGCCATTGGGTGCAGTTTAGCCAGTTCTTCGATCCCTTCTGGGGCTACGGCTTTTCCGACGATCCGGTGGGGGCCAACGATGGGATGGGCTTTCAGGTGGGGGCGATAGCACTGCTGCTGGCACTGGCTAGCGGCTATGGCCTGTGGCGCAACAGGCAATGGCGCGACAATCGGTGGCGCACGGAAGCATTCCTGCTCATCATTTCTGCGGCGATCCTCTTTTGCGTCACACCCGCGGCCGCGCCGATCTGGCGCTTGCTGCCGATGGTAGAGGTCGTCCAGTTCCCCTGGCGGCTGCTGGCGTTGAGCAGTTTCACACTCAGCGCGCTGGGGGGATTGGCCGCGGCGCGGCTGCTACAGAGTGGTGGAATGGAAGAAGTGGGCGGAGAAGCGCTGGCCGGGGGCGTCGTATTGGCACTGCTGATTCTCTTTGCCAGTATCCATTTTGCCCAACCGGAAACACTACAGCCGGTGGAGGGTTGGCGGGAAGATGGCCGGGCCGTCTATCAGTTTGAGCAGCAGCACCCGGATATGCTGGGCTACACCCGCTGGGTGGAGCAGCCCTTCACCCAATCGGCGCTGACAGCCCAATACGCCGCGCCGGATTTTTCCAACGAGAAGCTGGAGCGCTTGGGGATTCTGACAGGCGGCGGTTCGGTCCTCAGCCACTACAGCCGGGGACACTCCTTTGGCGGCGAAGTGGAGATGGCGTCGCCGGGAGTGGTGCAGATACGGGTCTACTTCTTCCCTGGCTGGCAGGTGCGGATAGACGGCGCAACCGTCTCCCATCGCCTCTCCCCGCCGGACGGGCTGATCGAAATTGACGTGCCCGCCGGTCGTCACCGCATCGATATGCGTATGGGCAGCACGCCTGTGCGCACGGCGGGGCTGGCGATTTCGGGGGTGACATTGGCGCTGCTGATTGGGCTGAATTTAGCCCGCCGTCGCAAAGCAGAGTGACCGTAAAACGGTTGAATGTTGCTGCGTCTTGTGTTATCATAACCATAGAGACGCCCTGAAGAGAGTGTTCCAGGGAGGGCGTTGCCCAGTGGAAGGGATAGAGAAAAGATGGCGACCCATCAAAACGAGAGCCAAACCGTCGAGCAGACACCGACGCAGCGCGTCAGCGTCAACGGTCATAGCAAAGTCGAAGAACCCGTCTCTCTGGATGGAATGGCTGTGTCCGAGGAGGAGTATTGGGCGCAGTACTACGAAAAATCTGATACCAACTCTGATACCAGCTATGAATGGAACAACGGCATCCTGGAGGAGAAACCTGTGTCAGACTATCGCCGCGCCACGATGTACGGATGGTTTCTGCTGCTGTTGCGCGCCTATCTGGAGACCCACCCGATTGCCAAAATGCTCTTCTTAGAGATGGGCTTTCGTCTGGCCCTGCCCGACAAGACAACCATTCGCAAGCCAGACCTCTTTGTCATTCGCAACGACAATCCTGTGCCGCTGGGCGACACGGATTTCACCTACCGTGGCATCGGTGATCTGTGCGTCGAATCGCTCTCCGTCTCGACCAAAAAAGAGATCGAACGGGATACGGTTGTCAAGAAAAGTGAGTATGAGGGGATCGGCGTGCAGGAGTATTACATCCTCGATCCGGACGACCGGACGGTCTTCTATCGGCGCAACTCGATGGGGAAGTTTGAACCAATGGAGGCAGACGCGGAAGGCATTCTCCGTTCACAGGTGTTGCCTGGCTTCCAGTTTCGCGTGGCAGATCTCTTTTCCATGCCAACTATGGAAGAGCTGGCCGATGATTCGATCTACAGTTCTTTTATCCTGCTCAAATACCAGACAGTGAAACAGCGGGCTGAAGTGGCGGAGGAACGGGCTGAACTGGCCGAGGAGCGGGCCGCCGCCGAGAAAGCCCGCGCCGACCGCTACGCCGCTATCCTGCGCGATCTGGGAATCTCCGGGAAGTAGCTATCCTATACGCCTGCCCCGATCTTACAGACTCTCCAAAGCCGTTCGCCACGCCGTCGGGATATTTTCCCCCAGTTCCACAGATTTCGCGCCGATCCAACCCGCGAGATCGCCTAGCGTGGCGGCAATCGCCCGCCCGCTTTCCCCTGTCACATCGGCCTCGTTTTCTGGATAAAGCGCGTGAATCGTGTAGACGCCGCTCTTGCGATCCATTTTGGAATCTATACGCCCGATAAAACGGTCGCCGTGCAGGATGGGCAGGACGTAATAGCCGTACTGCCGTTTGGCCGCGGGCACGTAAATCTCAATGCGGTAGTAGAAGTCCCATAACTGCTGCGTGCGTTCTCGGTCGCAGATCAGATTGTCAAAGGGGGAGAGCAGAACGGTGCGCGGCTGCCACCCCCCGCGACGGATGGCGTCCAGCCCGGGCAGGCTCTCCCGGTGGATCAGCCATTTGTCGGCCCACATCTCCCCGTCCGATCCGACAATCCGGGCGGGCACAGCCACGCCCTCCTCCTGCAATTCGGCCAAACGCTGGGCCAAACCCGGATAGCGCTTGCGAATGAAGTGGTTGTTGATCTGTTTGGCTGTGGCGATGCCCAGAGCGCGCAGGGATTTGTGAGTGGTCCGCCGCACCACATCCTCCTCGCCCCATTCGCTCTGATCGGTCCCCGGGGGCAGCCAGCGCTCGGCCAGATGCCAATATTTGGTGTTGCCTTTGCGCCCCACCGACAAAACCGTACCGTTGTAGTAGAGAAAATCCAGCATTCGGGTCACAGTACGCCCATTGGACCAGCCGCCCGTTGACTCCCAGGGGACAACCGAGACATCTTCAAAATCGGGCGTTGCCAGAGGGCCAGCCGCGGCCAGCCTGTCCAGAATGTGTTGGCGCAGCGCGGCGTTGGCATCCATCCACGTGCGGATGCGCTCCCCCCAGACGCCGCCGCCGTCGTACTCGTCAGTCATGTGGTGGGCAAAGAGAGGAAAATCTTCGGTCAGCACGTAGGAAGCACAGTGCGCCCAGGCTTCGAAAATCAGCCGATCCTCCCCTTGCAGCCTGTCCAGCAGGGCCGGGTCGAATGCGCCCAGCCGGCTCCACAGCACCAGCAGTTGGGTGCGCTCCACGGCGCGGATGGGGTCGATCTGAACGCAGTTGAGGGCGTGGAAAAGCTCCATCACCTTCTCTTTTGTGGCGGGCGGGCGGGGGCCAGCCAGCCGTTGGGCCAGCACAGCCAGGCGGCGCGCTTCTTCGAGTGTGACAACAATCGGTTCCATCTGCTTTTGCCTTTGGGGAATAGCTGCTCAGTTTTGATCAGTTCTTCATACGCAGTCGAGCGCCACGGGAGACGAAAAAGCAATCCGTAAATTCTGTTATCCGTGTTCTATTTTTCAGGGCGGTGAATGAACACAAATGTTCTATTTTGTATCCATAGGATACCAGGAAATGGGGCGAAGGGCAAAACCGGCGAGTCCGTCGGGAAAAGCCATCCCGGACGGCCCGCCCTCGGCCCTACGCCCCTACGCCATTCCTATCAATTTGGACATGACACGAGACACCAGAGAGCGCGCACAGCTATGAAAGAAACAGCTTTGCACGCACACTTCGCTTCGGGTAGAATGGGCGGTGTGAGCCTCTTTTGCTCAGAAAGGAGTATCTGATGCCATCGCCTTTTCCAGGAATGGACCCCTATTTGGAAGGCTATCTCTGGTCAGATGTTCACCACAGCCTGGCCACCCAGATACGCGACCAATTGACGCCCCGTCTGCGGCCACGCTATGTGGCGCGCATCGAGATTCAGATGGTGGTGGACGAGACGCCGCAGAGCGAGATCGGCATTCTCTATCCCGACGTTGAGGTTGTGCGCAGCCAACGCCGCCCGCTCCCGCCGCGCCCTTCGCGCGGCGGGCTTCTGGTGGCCGAAGGGCCAGCCCCCACAGCGGCTTCGCTATTGGTGCAACTGCCGGAGATTGAAGTGCGTCTGGCAACGGTGGAGATTTATGACACGGCCCAGAACCAGTTGGTAACCGCAATTGAGATTCTTTCGCCGGTCAACAAACGGGAGCCAGGGCTGACAAAATACCGGGCCAAGTGGCGGGAGTTGCGGGGGGCGGGTATCCACATTTTGGAGATCGACCTGCTGCGCCGGGGGCAGCGTCCATTGATCCACCCCAGAATTCCTGACAGCCATTATTGCGTCACTCTGGCCCGGGCCCACAGCAGCGGCGTACACGTGTGGGCCATCCAGCTACAGGAGCAGCTGCCCATCCTGCCTGTCCCCCTGCGCGCACCCGATGCGGATGTTACGCTAGACCTGGGCCAGGCGTTGCAGAGCATCTACGACCGGGCAGCCTACGACCTCTCCATCGACTACTCAGCCCCACCGCCACCGCCGGAACTGAGCACCGACGAGCTGGCCTGGCTGCAAGACCAGATCAATTCCAGCGCGAGCCAATAGACCCGCCCCAGAATCAATCCATCCCCAGCAACACATCCCGCATCACCCCATAACCGATCTCTGCCTCTTCCCGGCTGAGGATGAGGGGCGGGGCCAGACGCAGAGATTTGGCTCCCGCCGTGAGGGTAAGCACCCCCCGCTCGAAGCAGCCCTGCATCCAATGCCTGGCCGTGGCTTTGTCCGCGGTTTCCAGACCGATCATCAGCCCCATCCCGCGCACGGCGACGAGCCGGGGCGTCTCCTGGGCCAGCTCCCGGAAATGGGCCAACAGCCACTCGCCCTGCTCCAGCGCGTTCTCCATCAGCCCCTCGTCTTCGATCACCTGAATGTTGGCAAGGGCGGCCGCACAGCCGATAGGCGCGCCGCCCCAGGTAGAGCCGTGGCTGCTCTCCGGCCAGGTCGCCACGCTCTTGCGCGCCATAAAGCCGCCCACCGGTACGCCGCTGCTGATCCCCTTGGCCATACAGATAATGTCCGGCTGCACGCCCCAATGCTCAATGGCGAACCATTTGCCCGTGCGCCCAAAGCCGGTCTGCACTTCGTCGGCGATGAGGAGAATGCCGTGACGGTCGCACAGCTCCCGGATGGACTGGAAGAAGCCGTCCGGCGGCACGATGTAGCCCCCCTCGCCCTGGATCGGTTCGGCCACCACCGCGGCCACCTCCTCCGGCGGGGTGGTTGTCTCGAAGATGTCGTGGAACTGGCGTTCGGCTTCTTGCCGTCCCCAGACGCTCTCCTCCATTCCCGGCGGGCAGTTGTCCCGGTTGGGGAAGACCAGGTGGGTAACGCCGCTGAGCAGGGGGCCAAAGCCCCGGCGCTGGATGGCTTTGCTGGCGGTCAGGCTGAGGGCGCCGGCGCTGCGCCCGTGGAAACCGCCCCGAAAGGCGATCATCTGCTGGCGGCCTGTGAAGTAGCGGGCCAGTTTGAGCGCGCCCTCCACCGATTCTGTGCCGCTGTTGGTCAGAAAGACCTCCCAACCGCCGCTGTAGGGCCCAGCCGGTGCAATCTCCACCAGCCGCTCGCACAATTCCGCATAGCCGGGGCTGTAGACATCCGGCCCGCCCACGTGGATCAGCTTGCGCGCCTGGCGCTCCACGGCTTCCACCACCGCCGGGTGGCAGTGGCCGGTGGCGCAGACGGCGATGCCGGCGAAAAAATCGAGAAAGGTGTTGCCGTCCACATCGGTCACCCAGCAGCCCTGGCCGCTCTCCGGCACAAGGGGATAGACGCGGCCCAATGCTTTGCTGGTGACGGCTTCGTCCCGGGCGATGTAGGCAGCAGCTTTGGGGCCGGGCAGGGGTGTAGCGATGTGGATGCGGTTGGCGTGCGTCGTCGTTGACACGGGGTTCTCCGGGTATTGGATATTGGGTACTGGATATTCGGTATGGGAGATCGGCGGGTAGCAGATGGCAGGTGGGCAGTGCCGATCATTCTCAATTCACTATTCACCATTCATAATTTCATCCCTTCATCCCTTCATTTTGTCATCCCTTCATCCTTACCGGTACCGCGTCTTGGGGAATGTCGCTCTGTTGGGGTGGGTGAGCCGTGCGTTCTTGCAGGTGATAGGTGAAGTTGGCGGCCAGGGCGTGGACTTTCATCCCCAGCAGGCTGAGCGGGGTGGGGTTGCGGAAGTCGGCAATATCCGTGTAGGTGACGCCCGCGCCATCCACCACCAGCGCGCTGTGGCGGCCAAAAATTTCCAGGGTGTTGTCCTGGTAGATGGCCGCGCCCGTATCCACTTCCAACGAGACGCCGACCAGAAAGGGATTGTACGCGACCGCGTGGAGCAGTCGGGAGAGACGATTCCAGCCGTCGCCCAATTCGGCGGGGATGGTGTCCAGCACCAGCCGGTTGGTCAAGCCCAGGCCGGGCGCAAATTGGATCAGGTGACGATGCAGAAAGGGGTGGTGGGCGTCGTCTTCCAGGCGGGCGTCGTAGGCGATCATATGCTCGCAGAGCAGAGCCGCGCCCCGCCCATAGCCCGCCGCCACCTTTCCCTGCGCATTAGCCCGGCGGATGGCCTGGGCTAACGGCGTGCCGCCCAAAAAGGTTGCCATACGCACGGGATTTTCCCCCAGCAACAGAATGCCCGTCGCGCCAGTGACCCGTTCCAGATGCTCCGGGTGCAGGGCCTCCTCCCGGCT
>JACQGT010000173.1 GCA_016199425.1 Chloroflexota bacterium | reverse complement strand
TCTTTACCTGAAAAACTATACCCGCAGACAACGATCCTTCCACCCCATAGGAGACCCCGCCATGCCCGCCCAACCCCTAGCCGCCTTCGCCGTTGACAGCCTGACCGTCGAAATCCACCCGGACAAAGCCACCCTTAGCCGGGCAGCAGCCGACTTCGTGGCCGGTCACATCCGCGCCGCCAGCGCCGCCCGTGGCAACGCCCGGGTCATCTTCGCCACGGGGGCCAGCCAATACGACTTCCTGGACGCGCTCTGCGCCGCGCCGGACATCGACTGGCCGTGTGTCACCGCCTTCCACCTGGACGAGTACGTGGGCATTGCTGCCGACCACCCGGCCAGTTTCCGCCGCTATTTGCAGGAACGTCTCTTCAGCCGTTTGCCCTTTGGCGCGGTCCATCTCCTGCAGGGCGACGCGCCCGACCCCGCGGCCGAATGCCGCCGTTACGCCAGCCTTCTAGCCGAATCTCCCATCGACATCGCCTGTGTGGGTATCGGCGAGAACGGCCATCTGGCCTTCAACGACCCACCCGCGGATTTCACCACCAGCGCCGGGGTACACGTCGTCCAGTTGGACGACGCCTGCCGCCGCCAGCAGGTGGGCGAAGGCCATTTCCCCTCTTTGGCCGTAGTGCCGCCCCAGGCCCTCTCGATGACCGTCCCGGCCATCCTCGCCGCCCGTGTCATCTCCTGCGTCGCCCCCGAAGCGCGCAAAGCCGAGGCGGTGCGCTGCGCGCTGGAAGACCCCATTGACCCGGCCTGCCCCGCCTCTGCCCTGCGCACCCATCTCCACTGCCGTCTCTATTTGGACAGCGCCTCCACCGGGCTGCTGAAAGGCCACGCCCAATGAACGTGCTGCGCCATCTCCTGGCCGGGCAGCTCTGGTCGCCAGCGGGTTTTGAAGAAAGCGTGCAGCTCACCTTCGCCGCAGGCCGCGTCTGCGCATGGGACGCCATCCCCCCGCATCCACCCGGCGCTGACGGGGTACTCGACGCCCGCGATGCCATCGTCATCCCCGGCCTGGTGGATGTACAGGTCAACGGCGCGCTGGGCTGGAGCTTTCAGGCCCAGCACCGGGCGCATTTCGACGCCATTGTGGCCCACCACCTGACCGCGGGAACCACCACCTTCCTGCCCACCCTCATCACCGCGCACGAGACGACACTGACCGCTTCCCTGGCTCTCCTGGCCGACTACTGCGCGGCTTCGCCCGCGGCCACCCTGCCCGGCATCCATCTGGAAGGTCCCTTCCTCTCCCCAGAAAAGAGCGGCGCACACGATCCCGCCGCTCTACGCTTGCCGGACGAAGCGCTATTGGCCCGTTTTTTGGCCGCGGCCAACGGCCAGATACGGATCGTCACCCTCGCCCCGGAACTGCCCGGCGCGCTCGAACTTATCCGGAATCTGACAAGCCAGGGAATTGTCGTCTCTGCCGGTCATACCGCGGCCACCTACGCCCAGATGCAGGCCGCCGTAGACGCGGGTCTCTCCTTCGTCACCCACGCCGGCAACGCATCCGACTGGCCCCACCGCGCGCCCCGGCCCGAAGGCTTCTGGGGCAGCGAACCGGGGCTGGTGGGCGCTTTGCTGGCCGACGAGCGATTGTCGGGAAGTGTCATCCTGGACGGCTTCCACTTCCACCCCGCGCTGGTAGCACCTCTGGCAAAGCTGAAAGCACCCCACGGCCTGGTCATCACCTCCGATGCCTCTACCGTAGCCGGTTGTCCGCCGGGGGAATACAGCGGCGGCGGCCTCATCGCCACTGTCCACGCCGCGGGCTACGCCACCAGCGGGCGGGACGGGCGCTGGCTGGCGGGCAGCACCATCACCCTGCTGGAAGCCGTGCGCCGGGGGGTGACTCTAGCCGGGCTGTCTCTGCACACAGCCGTCGAGCTGGCCTCGGCGGTGCCGGCCCACCACCTGGGCCTGGCCGAGCGCAAAGGGCATCTGGGCGTGGGTGCAGACGCGGATTGTCTGGTTTTGAATGAGGATTTGTCGTTGCGCTGTGTGATAGCGAGGGGGAGAGTGGTCAGTGAACAGTAATCAGTTATCAGTTCTTCATGCACCGTCGTGCGCCACAGAGAATGAAAAGCAGGACGCAGCGCCCAGAGGGCACCCGACAGATTTGCGCAGATTTTATCCGTGTGAATCTGTGTCAATCCGTGTCCATCCGTGTCCTTTTTTCAGGACAGTGGGCGTGTATCGACAGAGGCATCATTTCCTCACTTTTTCGTAACTGCTCAGGCTACCAGGCCAGTGAGCGCCGATTGAGTAGCGAGTCTTCGAGGCGTATCGAAATCAAGCGAACGGGTCTACCCGCTTGGTTTCGACCCTTCGACAAGCTCAGGACACCGCAAGCTCAACCGGCGCTAGTCCTGAGCAGTTACACTTCTTCAATCAATCGACGACGGATGCGCCCCAACTCGTCTTCTGTGAGACCGGCGGCCAATAGATAATCGTACACGCCGCCGTAACGCTGGCGCAGGTGGGCCAGCACCGCCAGTATTGTCTCCGGCGACGCAGTGGGGATTTTGGATTGCAGGGCTGCCAGTTGGGCCGGATCCCCCGCGACGGCTGCCTCCATACGGCGAAAGAGGGGCCAGAGCCGTTCCTCACTGGCCGCGTAGTCAGCCGCGATCTCCCCATCGGAGACGCCGACCAGCCCGAGCAAAAGAGCGATGACGACACCTGTGCGATCCTTGCCCGCGTGACAGTGGAGCAACACGCCACCCGCCTCCGCGTTCGCCACCGCCCGCACAATCGCTGCCACTTCGGGTTGGAAATTGTCCAACATCAGTCCATAGCTTTCAGCCCGATTGGGAGCGTTGTCGATTTGGCTGATGGCCGGGGAATCTCGATTCTCCAGAGGCAGGATGTGATAGAGCGGCTCTGTGGGGTTCTGACTATTTTCAGAGAAGGCCGACGGCTCCTCGGCCACCTGCTCCGGCGCGCGCAGATCGATGACCGTCTTCACGCCGTAATCGATGAGCGCCTGCTTCCCTGCCGGCGTCAGGCGCGCCAGAATGTCCGACCGGATCAGCGCGCGTGGCCGGATGCGTCCGCCGCCGGCCACGCGCAGCCCGCCCACGTCCCGGGCGTTGTAGCAGGCGTCCCAAGAGAGATGGGCCATTGATCCCTCAGTCCGTCCCCAAAATGCGGTCGAAGAAACCCTTTTTCGGCTCGGTGGATTCGTCGCCAAAGCTCTCGGCCAGACGACGCAGAAGTTCTTTCTGCTCGCTGCTGAGATTGGTGGGGGTGACGATGCGGGCGATGACGATCAGATCGCCCCGGCCTGCGCGTTGCAGACGGGGAATGCCCAGCCCCCGCTTGCGGAAGCTCTTGCCCGTCTGGGTTCCTGCGGGGATTTCCAGCTTTTCCGGAGCGCCGTCCAGAGTGGGGATATGCACTGTCGCGCCCAGAGCGGCCTGGGCAATGTTGATGGGCAGCTCCATATGCAGGTCAAATTCGTTGCGCACAAAGACCGGGTGAGGTTCCACAGAAATGACGACGTAGAGGTTGCCGGCGGGGCCGCCTAGCGCGCCGGCTTCCCCTTCCCCGGCCAGGCGGATGCGTGTGCCGTCGTCCACACCGGCGGGCACGTTCACTTTCAGCTTGCGCGTCACCCGCACCCGCTTCTGGCCGTTGCATTTGGCGCAGGGCGAGTTGATGATCTCTCCTTCGCCGTTGCAGCGGGGACAGGGCGAAGCGGTGACGATTGTGCCAAAGAGGGGGCTGTGCTGGCGGCGCTGGACTTCGCCTGTGCCGCCGCAGGTGGCGCAGCGTTCCGGCGAGCTGCCCGGCTCCGCGCCGCTGGCGTAGCAACGGTCGCACTCTTCCATACGCGGCACTTCCAGTTCCCGATCCGTGCCAAACGCGGCCTGCTCGAAGCTGAGGGAGATGTCCACGCGCAGGTCTGCACCCCGGCGCGGGGAGCGACGCCCACCACCCCGGCGGCCCCCGGCTGTCCCGGCAAAGCCGGAGAAAAGCTCCTCGAAGATGCTGCCCAGATCGCCGAAGCCCTGGTTGAAGTCGTTGGGACCGCCTGCGCCGCTCAATCCGGCATGGCCGTAGCGGTCATAGACAGCCCGTTTCTGGGAATCGCTCAAGACCTGATAGGCCTCGTTGATCTCCTTGAACTTGGCTTCGGCTTCGGGCGACGGGTTGACATCCGGGTGGTATTGCTGGGCCAGCTTGCGGAAGGCCTTTTTCATCACAGCGTCGTCCGCGTTGCGTTCCACACCGAGGGTTTCGTAGTAATCGTGTTTGTCCATCAGTTCCTCAGAAATTTTTCAAAGAGCGCCATTGCCTGATCAGAAGAGCAGAGCGGACGCAGATTCTCATGATTTATATTGATAGTCGCTGATTTTTGGTAATTATCCAACCAATCAAAAGCGGACGCAGATCAAAAATTTGAAACGAAAATCAGCGCAGATCAATTCAAATCATGAGAATCTGCGTCCGCTTTTTTGCGGGTCATTCCCAGCTCAGAATCCAGGCGCAGAGACCGGCCAGCACGACCGTCGCGCCGACGAGCGCGGCCCACTGGCGGGGTTCGAAGCCCACCTGCCGGGCGCTGAAAATGAGAATGATCACCATCCCTACGGCCAGAACCATCCAATTGGAAAGCGCCGGATGTTCGTTCCAAAAGCGTTTGAGGCTGTCCATCCCTCTACTCCGTTGCGGGCTGCAAGGCCGACATTTGCAGGGGATAACGCTGGCTCAGATCAGCCCAAATCGCGTCCAACTGGGCATAGAGTTCATCCAGCGCGCCGTTGTTTTCGATCACCCGATTGGCCTGGTTGACTTTGGCGGCCTGGGGCGGCTGAATGCCGATGATGCGTTGGGCTTTCGTCTCGTCCATGCCCCGATTCTCCATCAGACGGCGCAACTGGCTGGCAAAGTTAGCGATGACCACCCAAACCTCATCGCACAGTGTAACCATCAGTCCCGCTTCCAACAGTTTGATGGCTTCCAATATGACGAGAGAAGATTTGGCCGCTTCGATCTCCTGGTTGCCCAGTTCAAAGACTTTCGGGTGGACCAGCTTCTCCAACCGGCCCAGCGCGGAAGTGTCAGAGAAAACGATGTCCCCCAGCTTCTTGCGGTTGATCGTGCCATCTTCGTTGAGAATCTCTCGGCCAAAGCTGCGCACCACTGCCTCGTAGGCCGCGCCCCCTGGCTCCATCACCCGATGGGCCAGCTTGTCCGCGTCGATAATCGCCGCGCCTTTCTCGGCCAGATATTTCAGAATCGTACTCTTTCCCGTTGCGATATTGCCGGTGAGGCCAATGACAAGTCTGGTCATATGCGGGTTTGTCTTTCCTGGCTGAAAGGTTGACAGTTCTGTTTGCAACAGAGCCAATTCTCCCCAGCGAAACGTGAGGCGTGAAACGTGAGAGCAATCGGTACTCTCACGTTTCACGTTTCACGCCTTGCGTTGACTCTATGAAATTTTTTGTTCTTCACACCACCGCTTCCGCCATCTCTGCCCAGCGTTCCATCTGCTGTTCCACCCGGCGACGCACGGCCTGGTGTTCGTTGCTGATGGCCTGCACCCATTCATAATCCTGGGTCTGACCGACCGCGGCCATCTGATCTTCCAACTCGGCCATACGCGTTTCCATCTGGTGGATCTGCTGCTCCAGATCGGCCAGATCGGCTTGACGGCGGGTCGAAGTTTGGCGCTGGCGGCGCTCCTCCCGCTGCTGTTCCCGCTGGTTTTGATCCGGGGCTACTGGTTTGGCGGCTGCACTATCTGTGGCAGCTATCTGTCCGTTGCGCTCGTTCATCCACTGCCGCCACGTCCCGGCGAAGATCTCCATGCGGCTAGGAGCGCCCGCTTCCCCCGGCTCCACAATCCACAGTTCGGTGGCCAGAGCATCCACCAGCGCCCGGTCGTGGGTCACCAGCAGAATCGTGCCGCTGAACTGTTGCAGCGCGTCCTGCAAAATCTCCTGGCTGTCCAGGTCCAGGTGGTTGGTTGGCTCGTCCAGGAGCAGAAAGTTGGCCCCCTGCAACGTCAGCCGGGCCAGGGCAATGCGGCTGCGCTGGCCGCCGGAAAGACTGTCAATGGACTTGAATACGTCGTCTCCGTGGAAAAGGAATTGGCCCAGATAGGTACGCGCCCGCTCCAAAGGCAGATTTTTGATGTCCAGCAGCGCGTTGAGTACCGTCTGGCCGGAATCCATCAGACCGAAACCCGCGCCCACGTGTCGCTGGGCCAGGTAGCCGAGCTCCACCCCTGCCCCCAATTGGAATGTACCCTGCAACTGCTCCAGTTCGCCCAAAATCGTGCGGATGAGGGTCGTCTTGCCCGCGCCGTTGGGGCCGATGAGCGCGGCGATCTGCCCCCGGCGCAGGTCCAAGTCGGGCACGGTCAGGATGGGCGTGGGACCGCTGCCGTTCCCGTCGCTGGCCAGGTAGCCCACCACCAACTTGCGGGTGCGCAGGACCAGATCGCCGCTGCGGATGTCTGTGCGCAGGGGCAGGCGGATGCGCTGATCCGAGGGAGGCGGGGGCAGGGCTTCGGTCTCCAAAAACCTCTGCAAGCGGGTTTCCCGGCCCTGGGCTTCCTTCGCGCGCTGGCCGGCTTTGTAGCGGCGCACGAAATCTTCGGTCTCCCGGATGAACTCCTGCTGCTGCTCGTACTCCTTGCGCCAGCGTTCCAGCCGCTCGCTGCGCTGCTGGCGAAAATGGCTGTAGTTGCCTCGATAGGTTTCCAGCCGGTGGTGGGTCATCTCCCACATACGGGTGACAACTGTGTCCAGAAAGTAGCGATCGTGGGAGACGACCAGCAGCGCGCCCTTCCAGGCCAACAGTTGACTTTCCAGCCACTCTACCGAGCGCACGTCCAGATGGTTGGTTGGCTCGTCCAGCAGGAGCAGGTCTGGCTCTTGCAGGAGCAAACGGCCCAGGAGGGCCCGGGTGCGCTGGCCGCCGCTCAGGTGGGCCAGGGGCTTATGCCAAAGCGCCTCCTGCAGCCCCAAGCCGCTCAGGACGCTCTTCACCCGTTGGTCAATCGTATAGCCGCCCGCCCGCTCAAAGGCTTCCTGCTTGTGGCCGTAGTCGGCCAGGATGCGATTGAGTTCCGCCTCGCTGGTGGCCGGATCGGTCATCTGCGCTTCCAATTGGCGCAGTTCTTCGCCCTGGGCCAGCAAAGGAGCAAATATCCCGTGCAGCTCTTCGTAGAGCGTCTGGTCGCCGGCGGGGGGTGGGTCCTGGGGCAGATAGCCCCGGCGCACGTTCTGGGCCACAAAAATTTGCCCCGCTGTGCTGGGTTCCACCCCGGCCAGAACGCGCAACAGACTCGTCTTGCCGGAGCCGTTGGAGCCGACAAAGCCGATGCGATCTTCGTGTTCAATGCGCACGTCGATGTTCTCGAACACATCGTTGGCACCGTAGCTTTTGGCAAGCTGATTGCCGACCAGCAGACTCATCGATCACACCTCTGCAAGGGCAGCCCTGCGGGCACAAATCCTGTGGACCAGGAATGTGAAACGTGATTCGTGAGATGTTGTCGCGGGTTCTCACGAATCACGTTTCACGCTTCAAAAGAGTAGAACACGCAGAGGCGATTATATCACACCCATTCTGGATTGCCATAGGGCGCAGTGCATTTTGCATTTGGCAGGGCAATCGCGTACTGGCACGAAGAAGTTCGAATAGTGTCAAAAGTCAAACTTTTGGCAGAGAGATCGACGTCCTATGCGTTCGTCTTTCGGCCAGAAACGTAAAGCGTGAAGCGTGAGAAAGACCGTCTTTCTCACGCTTCACGCTTTACGTTTCTTTTGGGGAAGTCCGAGCATCTGAACACCCAACTTGGGTTACGCTGTTGGATCGCGGACGACGATACTGTCGCCTTCCATACTGTCGATGATGGCGAGGGTGACGATAGGCACCCCCAAATGCTCCAGGCGCTGGCGGCCAGACTCGAAGGATTTCTCCACCAGACAGCCAATGCCGCAGAGGGTGGCCCCACACTGGGCGATGACCTCCACCAGCGCGCCGATGGTCTTACCCGTGGCGAGAAAGTCGTCGATGAGCAGCACCCGGTCGCTGGGCGTCAGATATTCCGGCGAGATCATCAACTGGACGATGCCGCCTTTGGTGTGGCTGGGCGCTTGGGAGGAGTAGAAGCCGTCGGGCATTGTGATGGGCCGGTGTTTGCGGGCATAGACCACCGGCACGCCGTAGGCGATGGCCGCGGTCAAGGCCGGGGCAATGCCGCTCACCTCGGCGGTGACGATTTTCGTCACATTCTCCACCCCCGCCGCGGAGAAGCGCCGGGCAAACTCCTGGCCCATGGCCGCGGTCAGAACCGGGTCCAACTGGTGGTTGATAAAGCCATCCACCTTCAGGATGCCCCGCCCCAGATTGCGCCCCTCGGTGCGGATGCGCTCGACCAGTGCTTTCACGATTTTACCTCTTGCGGCAGAGTTATGGAGCCAGGAGTGGACGCAGATTTTCATGATCTGAATTGATCTGCGCTGATCAATCCAAATCATGAAAATCTGCGTCCCTTCTCTAATAGATCGTCAAATACCGGTTCAACTCCCATTGGGTCACAAAAATCCGGTAATCGTTCCACTCCAGACGCTTGGCCTCCACGTAGCGCTCGTAGACGTGCTGACCCAGGGCTTCTTGGATCACAATGTCCTCGCTCAACGCGTCCAATGCATCGCCCAGGCTGCCGGGCAACAGCTCCAGGCCGGCCCGGCTTCCGTCCACATGAAAAAGGTCTTCTTCCGACGGCGCGGGCGGGGTCATGCGCTGTTCGATGCCGTCTAGCCCTGCGGCCAGCATCACCGCATAGGCCAGATAGGGGTTGGCGCTGGGGTCCGGGCAACGCAGTTCACAGCGGGTGCTCTGTGGTCGCCCCCGGGAAGTGCGGGGAATGCGGATGAGCGCACTGCGGTTGGTGCGTCCCCAAGAGAGGTAGACCGGCGCTTCGTAGCCGGGGACCAGCCGTTTGTAGCTGTTGACCAGAGGGGCCAGAATCGGCGTCATGGCTTTGGCGTGGACCAACTGACCGGCGATGAAGTGGAGCGCGAGCTGGCTTAAATCGTAATCGTTCTCCGCGTCGTGCATAGCTGTCCGGTTTTCGCCCTTATGCCACAGGCTCTGATGGACGTGCATTCCCGACCCGTTGATGCCGGTGATGGGTTTGGGCATGAAAGTGCAATGCAGGCCGTTTTTCTGGGCGATGGCCTTCAGCGTCATGCGCACCGTCATTGTGTAGTCGGCGATGGAGAGAGCCGGGCCGTATTGGAAGTCGATTTCGCTCTGACCGCTGGCGACCTCGTGATGGGCTGCCTCGATTTTGATACCCAACGCACTGAGCGCGTCGATCATCTGACGGCGCACGCTGTGGGAAAGGTCGGTGCTGACGTCGAAGTAGCCTGCTTCGTCGTGGGGCTGCAAGGGGATCAGCGTGCCGTCCCGGTGGGGGCGAAAGAGAAAGAACTCCACTTCCGGGCCGATCATAAAATCGAAACCCATCTGGGCAGCCCGTTCCAATTGGCGTTTGAGCACATAGCGAGGATCGCCCACAAAAGGCGTAGCGTCCGGCGTGTAGACATCACAGATCACCCGGGCTGTGGATAGTTCCATCTCCCAGGGGATAGGGGCGAAAGTATCCAGATCAGCCACCAGATACATATCGCTCTCCGCCACGCGGGCAAAGCCTTCCACTGCGCTGCCATCGAACCAGACGCCGTTCTCCACCGCGTCGTCCCAATGGCTGACGGGAATGGTCACCTGTTTGGCGCTGCCCACAATGTCGCTGAACTGAAGACGCACGAAACGAATGTCCGCACGTTTGACAACCTCATCGATTACGGCCATCTGTTTTCGCCGTTTCTCACCAGCCATCACATCGTTGTGCATTCCTGCCCCCGTTTTCTCTCCACGATTGCCAACAAAACTGGGTGAATTGTATCACCGAAAAGCCCTTGTCGCCAGATAAAAAGAGAGCAGCAGCGCCAGGCTGCTGCTCTCTTGAATTGTGAACGTAATTCTCTCTGTAGGGGCGCTGCTTGCTGCGCCCAGCACACACGAGACGGGCGCAGCATGCAGCGCCCCTACGA
>JACQGT010000172.1 GCA_016199425.1 Chloroflexota bacterium | reverse complement strand
CCTTCGACAGGCTCAGGACATCGCCCGGCGAGAGCGTTCGTAAATGCTAACGGATTTACGCCGCACTGCACTACTAAGCCTGCTCTCGCCAGGTCCGTGACCTGGCGGCTGGTCACGGACCAGCCGGGAGCAGATGCCTGGGAGTTACAGAGAAACGCAGATTACGCAGAAACGACTGATTTTCGCAGATTTGATCAACGCAGATCAATTCAGATCAGCGTCATCTGCGTCCTATTTTCAAGTCAGCAACGGAGGAGAATATGCCCAAAATCGCGATTACCGGCAAGGGGGGCGTGGGCAAGACGACGCTGGCCGCGCTGCTGGCCCACGTCTACGCCGAGGAGGGGCGGACCGTCCTGGCGATTGACGCGGACCCGGCGGCCAGCCTCGCTTTCTCTCTGGGCTTTCCGGCGGAGTTGGCCGCCCAGATTACGCCCATCGCCGAGATGGACGAGCTGATCTTTGAACGCACCGGTGCCCAGCGGGGCGCAACCGGCGGCTACTTCCGCCTGAATCCCAGAGTGGACGACATCCCCGACCGCTTCAGCGCGCTGCACCGGGACATCCGGCTTCTGCGTCTGGGCACGGTGAAAATGGGGGGCGCGGGCTGCATCTGCCCGGAGAGCGCGCTCCTGCGCAATCTGGTAACACATCTGCTGGTGGCCCGGGACGAAGTGGTGATACTGGATATGGAGGCGGGCATCGAGCATCTGGGGCGGGGCACCGCCCAGGCGGTCGATGCCTTTCTGATCGTCGTCGAACCCAATCGGCGCAGCCTCTCCACGGCCATGCAAATCCACAAACTGGCGACGGACATCGGCGTACACCGGGTCTATCTGGTGGGCAACAAAGTGGGCGACGGCGACCGGGCCTTCCTGGAGGAGCAGAGCAACGGCATTCCCATTGCCGGGCTGCTGCCTGTGGACGAGCGGGTGAACGAAGCAGACCGGGCGGGCATCCCCGTCTTTGACGCCGCGCCCCGGCTGGTGGAATGCGCCCGCCAGATCGCCCAGGTCATCGGTTAGTACAATGCGGCGCAAATAACTACGCACTTCGAGTGCTCCCGCCGGGTGTGTGACCCGGCGGCGTCTGGTGGGCGATCACCGCCGGTCACGGACCGGCGGGGAGCAGGAACCGTGGAAGGATTTACGCCGACGTGTACTAGCTGCCGGCTGGGAGCGGCTGGCGAGCTTGCGACACTCTCCCGTTGAGGCTCGCCATTCTGGGCCGGGGCAGGCCAGATTCGGTGATGAGCCGGGGCACGATCTCCTCCCAGTGGATCGCCATCACGTGCATTCCGTGAATGCCCTGTGTCTGCTTGAGCTTTTCGATCAGTTCCAGGGCGATGGCCACGCCCTCCTCCTGCTGTGCGGCTGCGTCGTTCCCCACCCGGTCCATGCGGGCCAGAATCTGGGGCGGCAGCACCACACCCGGCACGCTGTCGGCCATAAAGTGGGCCGCGCTGGCGCTCTTCAAAGGGACGATTCCGGCCAGAATGTATACTTTGTCCAGCAGATTGCGCTGGTCCAGGGCGGCCAGCCATTCGGTAAAGCGCTCGTAGTCGAAGATGGGCTGGGTCTGGATAAACTGCGCGCCGGCGTTGATCTTCTTCTCTGCACGGATGGCTTCGTACTTGGGCGGCGCGCCAAAGGGTGAGGCCGCCGCGCCCAGAAACCACTGGGGGCGCTGTTTGATGGCCCGGCCATCCAGATAGACCCCCTCGTCCCGCATCCGGCGCAGCATCCAGAGCATCTGCACCGCGTCCATATCGAACTGATCGGGCTTGGCCATAGGGGTCGGGCCAAAGCGCTGGTGATCCCCGCTGAGACAGAGAATGTTACGGATGCCCAGCCCCGCCGCGCCCATCGCCTCGGACTCGATAGCCACCCGGCTGCGATCTCGGGCCTGCAACTGCATCACCGGCTCCATCCCCAACTCCAGACAGATTTTGCTGGAAGCCAGGCTGCTCATACGGGCAGAGGCCGAGGCGTTGTCGGTGAAGTTGGCCGCGCTGACGACCCCGCGCAGCTCCGCCACCTTCCGGTCCAGGATTTTCGTGGAAGCGCCCAGGGGCGGCGCGATCTCGGCTGTGGTGACGAATGCCCCCGAACGTAGCTCCCTTTCCAGCCCAGAAATCGGCTCTGTATAGGCCGGTGGGTGATACTCCGCGTCCCCCTGCCACCAGTCGGGCTGGCGCAAGCGGTAGAAGAAGCGCCCGGCGTCGGTCTTGAACTGCTCCCGGTCGGTGATCAGCTCGATGGGCTGGGGGCCATCGCCCCACTCCCGCCACTTCTGGACCAGATCGATCCACGTCTCGTGGCCGGCCCGGTTGCCGTCGATGGGCGCGTTGATCTCCAGCAACTTCTCCGTCATGCCCAGCTTCTCGGCCCGCTCGTAGATTTTGTACCAGGTGCAGGGCCGAGAGGGGTCCACGCAGCACCGCTCCGGCGATGCGCCGCCGCACAGCCCGTTGCGCAGACCCGCCGGGCAGGTCATCGGGCAGACGTAGGCGGTCTCCTGCAGGATGCAGTTGCCGCACATACGGCAGCCAAAGAGCGCCCCCTTCAGCGAGCGCTCGAAGGCTGTGAAGATGCGCTCGGGCCAGGGGCCTGGGTGCATGGGATAGAAGGGTGGTTGGTAGCGTCGCGGTGAGAAGAGAGACATAGCGGGTCTCCTTAGAGTCTCAAATAGGAATCCGTGTAGATGACTTTGTTCAGCAGCACCTGCACTGTCTTGAAAATGGCGCTCTGCTCTGGGTCCGACATATCCACTTCGTCCTGCTGCAATTCATCCATTTCGGCGATGCGGTCATAGAGCGTCAGATAGAGAGCGCCCACAGGCGTAGAGGCGTCCCGTTCTTCCAGGATGCGGATGGTCTCCTTCAGCGCCCGGTCGAAGGGATCCGCAATAATCATATCTACGCCCGCGGCCATCAGCATCACCAGATAGACCCGGTTGAGCAGCGGACGCATCTCCGCCGGCACCGCGTTGGAGACATTCGAGAGTCCCACGCTGACCAGCGGCGGTGGGTCCCAGGCGAATTTGAGGGTGCGCACGGCCTCGATGCACTCGGGGCAATACTCCTGGCAGCCGGAGACGGTGAGCACCAGCGGGTCGATGATCAGGTCCTGGATGGGCATACCGACTTCCAGGGCGCGGGGGATTAGCTGCTCCAGGGCGATGCCTACCCGCTCGTCGGCCTTCACCGGTATCATACCACTTCCCATCGTCAACGCAATCAATTTGGCTCCGTATTTTGCCGCGACAAGCGGCACCTTTTCCAGCCGTTCCGGCTCCGCCGAAGTGGAGTTGATGATGGCCCGGCCTCTGTGTACTTTCTTCAGCCCGGCTTCGATGGCCGCCAGGTTGGTAGTGTCGAAGGAAAAGACCGCATCCGGCGCGCCGGCGCACACCTGATCCAGCAGCCAGGACATCACCTCCGGGCCATCCTTTTTGCGCGGGCCGATGTTCAGGTCCAGCGCCTGCGCGCCAGCCTGCACCTGGCGCCGGGCCAGATCGGTGAAGAAAGCGCCATCCCGCTCAGCCAGGGCCGCTTTGACTCTGGGTGAGATGATGTGGATGTTCTCGCCAATCATATACATAGTCTGCTCCTTATGCAATTGCTCTGGGGAAACGATTCCGGGAATCGGCCACACGCTCTCTCGAATTCCCCTCTACATCTGGCCGATTCCCGGAATCAGATTGTGTGGGCGTTCTCCACCAGTGTCTTTTGGACAATGGCCTGTACAGAGCGGTAAATGGTTGACTCCGGGCCTAATTCCACCAGCGGTCGTCCATCGGCGTCCGCCGCGGTGACCGCAGCGTCCGCAGGAATCGTCCCGGCCAGGGGGATGTTCAGCCCGGCGATGGCCTGGGTCAGCGCCGGGGAGAGTTCGCCCGTCACCCGGTTGACCACCAGCCAGGCCTGTGCGATGTTGATGTCCAGTTCATTGCGCAGTTCGGCGACCCGCCCCGCGGCCACCACCCCGCGCACGGTGGGGTCTGTGATGACGTAGAGCACATCCACATCCCGGGTCGTACGCCGGCTCAGGTGTTCCAGCCCGGCCTCGTTGTCGATGACCACAAAGTCGTAGCTGCGCCCCAGGCGATCCACAATGTCGCGCAGGATGTGGTTGACCGCACAGTAGCAGCCGGGCCCTTCCGGTCGGCCCATGGCCAGCAGGTCCACCTGCTCGCCTTCGCTCAGGGCGTATTCGATCTCCATATCCAGATAGTCGAATTTGCTCAGCCCCGGGCGGCCATTGAGACTGCCATCCACTTTGTTGATGTTTTCGAGCATCCCTTCCCGGATGTCGCCGATGGTCTGTTCCAGGGGCAGGCCCAGGGCTAGGTTGAGATTGGCGCTGGGGTCTGCGTCGATGGCCAGAATGCTGCCCGCGCCGCTCTCTATCAGATATTTGATCAGCAGCGCGGCGAATGTTGTCTTGCCGACGCCGCCTTTGCCGGCCAGGGCGATAGTTGTTGTCATTGTTTCTCCGCTCCATCGTAGGTCGGACTGGCAGTCCGACCAGTCTTTGCCGTAGGTCGGACTGTCAGTCCGACCTACCTGCTCATATAGATTTCTCGCCGTAGATGTGGCCGGGTCCGAGGGTTTTGGGAAAGCGCCCGCGCAGGTGCTGGCGCGCCGTGTAGCAAAGATGACAGGCGTCCGCATATCCGCCGGCGTGGGGCAGCCCGTAGCGCTCCACAAGACCTACGGGCCCCCGATCCAGCAGCGGCCCCACAATCGGGTGATCTTTCGGCTGGTAATCGGCCACCATTTGGCGCAAGGGTTGCTCGAAAAGATTGCCCAGGAGCAGGCCCTGACACAAATGGACGTTGCCGAAAGGGTCCACGTGTACCCGGGCCGGATCGGCCAACTTCTCGTGAGGGCATGTGGTGAAGCCTTGCCAGGGCTGATGGGGCACTCGATCAGCCAGACGGACCGCGGCCCGCCCCCGAAACATCACAGCGCCGCCCTGCCCCGATGGATAGTCCCGGCCATTTTCGGGGCGTTCCGTCGAAATCGTGCCCGGCGCGAGGCCCAATGCCCTGGCTGCGGTCACGGCGTTCTGCGCACGCCGTACCCCCTCATCACCCCCGTGCATCGAATCGACGGAGAGGTCGGCCATATCCAGACCGGCCTCGACCAGCGGGATCAGCCGCTCGCGGGCCTTTGTAGCGTCCACGGCCCAGAAGCAGTTGCTGACAATGCCCGTGCGGAAACCGAACAGGCTGGCCAGTTCAATCCCCTGGGTCAGAATCGCCGGGTGCAGGAAGGGTTCGCCCCCCTCAAAGTAGATGGTGTTTACTGTGCCCAGACGGACGGCCTGATGCAGGATTTCCTCAATTTCGTCCACTGTCAGATGCTTCGCCACGGCGCGAGGCCCGCTCCACACGAAGCAGTGATCGCACTGGTAGTTGCAGCGATAGGTCAGAAGCAGATGCAGCCCGGTCAGATTCATGCGCTTCCCCCTTTGCCCTGGGCCAGGAGACGGCGGACGAGACGGCTGCCCAGAGCCGCGCTGCCGTCGATGGGCAGATAGTCGCCGGCCACGGGGTCGAAGAGAATCTGCGCGCGGGGCGCAAACTCCTCGTCACCCTGCCAGTAGACCAGGGCCAGGGGGATACGGGGCAAGCCCCAGAAGCGGAAGGAGGCGTCGCCCACATCCAGCGGCTGGCCGCCCAGCGCGCCCGCGGCCCGGCGCAGCCCTTCTGTGTCGTTGCCCAGGGCCCGGGCCAGCAGATCGCCGGTGTAGCCCTGAAAGGCTTTGTGGTAGAAGCCGCCGTCGGGCAGCTCGCGGAAGGCAACCCAGCGCTCCTGCGGCGGCGCACCCGTGGCCCGGGCCAGATAGTAGAGGAAAAGGGCCTGGAGTTCGGCCGCGCACGGCTCGCCGCTCTCCATCTCAACGGCGATCAAACCCGGCCAGGCGAGGCGATAGCTCCGGTCCAGATAGCGCAGAAGGAAAGCGCTACCCTCTGGCTGCCAGAGGACGCCGGCGCGGCGGGCAATCTCCTGGGGAGTGCGGCTGCGCAGACCCACCCGTAGCTCTGTCAGAACCGGCGCAAAGCTCTCGGCCCAGTCAGCCCGTCCCCCCGGTTGAGCCAGGGCTGGATTGCGCTCGAAGAGTGTCTCGACTCCGTTCATCCTGCCACCCCTTCGCCCTGGGGCGTCGTCGTCTGCCCATTCATCACCGCCGCCACCGATGGGAAGCGTTCCATCGCCGTGTGGGGCAGGAAGAGGGCAGAGATGAAATTCTCGTAGAAGCTGTTGTCTGCCGAGAGTTCCAGATAAGTCATCTGCTGGGCGGCGGCGGCGATGCGCTGGCGGGCCTCCCGGCTGAGCAGGGCCAGGGCCGCGCCCCGGGCCGACGTGTTGCCCAGAAAGCGAAAGCGCTCCCAGGGCAGGTCGGGCAGCAGGCCGATCTGCACCGCCTTTTCGACGTTGAGATACTGGCCGAACGCGCCGCCTATCAGCACCTGTTCTACCTCCGCCGGGTCCACGCCCACACGCTGGCAGAGGACCGTATAGCCGGCGTAGATGGCGGCTTTGGCCCGCAGCAGATTGTCGATGTCCACTTCGGTCAGCACAATATCCTGGCCGTGGGCGCTCTCGGCAGCCCAGGCCACCACATATTCCGGGCCGTGGCTACCCACCCGCAGCCGGGGCGTACCCAACTGCCGGTTGAAGTTGCCGCTGCGGTCCAGCACGCCGGTAATAAAGAGTTCGGCCAGCAGAGAAATCAGCCCGGAGCCGCAGATGCCCTGGGGCGGCTGGTCGCCGATGACCCGCCAGGTGGGTTCGCGGGTGGCGCTGTTGATCCAGACCTCCTCGATGGCCCCGGCGCTGGCCCGCATCCCGTGACCCACCCCCGCGCCCTCAAAGGCAGGCCCGGCGGAGCAAGCGCAGGCGAGCATCCACTCCTGATTGCCCAGAACCGTCTCGCCGTTGGTGCCCACGTCCAGGAAAAGGGTGAGTTTGTCGGTGTCGGCCAGACCGGAACTGAAGACCCCCGCGCTGATGTCCGCTCCTACGTAGCTGGCGACGCCGGGCAGACAGTCCACCGACGCCTGGGGATGGACGGAGAGGCCCAATTCCCCGGCCTGGACGGGCGGCGGCTGGTTGACCGCGGTGATGAAGGGCGCCAGCCGGATGCTCTCCGGCGGCAGGCCCAGGAAGAGATGGGTCATTGTGCTGTTGGCCGCCGCCGTCACCCGGTAAATCTCCTCGGGTTCGGCCTTCACCCGCCGGGCCGCCCGGAGCAGCAGCCGGTTGAGGGTTTCCAACACCAGCGCCTGCAATTCGCCCAGCCCGTTGCGCTGATCGTCAGGCGGACCTGCGCCGTTGCCGTTCTTGCTGGCGTAGATGATGCGCGAGATCACATCCTCGCCGCGCACAATCTGTCCGTTATAGTCTACGGCTTCGGCCACCACTTCGCCCCGGATCAGGTCCACCAGATAGACCACATTGCTGGTGGTGCCGATGTCGATGGCCGCGCCCAGCAGTCGCTCTGTGCGGTCGCCCGCCAGCACATCCACCACCCGGGCCGCGCCGTCCGGGTCATCCCAGGTGTCGGTCTCCACAATGGCGGTGACCTGCCACTCAGCAGCCCGTAGCGTGCGCCCCAGCTTGCGCAGCCCGTCCAGACCGATGGTGACGCGCTCCAGGCCGTGTTCCTGGCGCAGCGCCCGCTGCAAGCGCGCCCAGTCGTCGGTCTGGTCGTCCATAGTGGGCGGCGACAAAGCCACGAAAAAAGCGCGCAGGGGTTGGTCCTGGCCGGGGTCGTAGGTGTAGGGCAGGCTGATGGCCGCGGCGGTGCGGTCGCTGGTCAGCCGCCGCTCGATCTTCTCCTGGGGCGGGATGACAATCGAGCCGTCCCCTTCGATGACCGACTGGCAGGCCAGGGCGTAGCCCTGGGCCACATCCGCGGCAGAGAGGCGCAGGCTGGAGCGACGGCGCACCCCGGGGTTGGCCCCGTTCTGCTCCACCAGCACCGCGCAGCGTCCACAGCGTCCCTGGCCGCCGCAGGGCATGTTCACGTGCAGCCCGGCCTGGTGAATCGCTTCAGTCACAAGCGCGCCCGCGGGGACGGCGACAGTCACATCTTTGGGTTGGAAACGGACGATGCAGATAGTCATAGCGTATTGCATAAGGTGGCATAGCCACAAAAAGTCTCCCGCAGAGACGCAGAGG
>JACQGT010000191.1 GCA_016199425.1 Chloroflexota bacterium | reverse complement strand
GGACACGGATTGACACGGATGGCACGGATTCACACGGGATAAAATCAATGAATATCCAAGATATTGTAGATCGTACCCCCGTCCCGCTGCCGTGGAGCGAGGGCGAAAAGATTCCCTGGAACGATCCCGACTTCAGCCAGCGGATGCTGGCCGAGCATCTCTCCCAGCGCCACGACGCGGCCAGCCGCCGCAACGATTTGCTGGACGCTCAGGTGCAGTGGATTCACCAACAGGTGTTGGGCGGCCAGCCCACGCGGATTCTCGATTTGGGCTGCGGGCCGGGTCTCTACACCAGCCGGTTGGCGCGTCTGGGCCACACCTGCGCGGGGATCGACTTTTCGCCCGCGTCGATTGCCTATGCCAGGGAAAGCGCAAGCAGAGAAGGATTGCACTGCACCTATGAACTGGCAGACATTCGCCATGCGGAGTACGGCTCTGGCTTTGGGCTGGTGATGCTGCTTTTTGGGGAGTTCAACGTTTTTCGCCGGGAGGACGCCCGGCAGATAGTGCGCAAAGCCTACGCCGCGCTGCACACGGGCGGTCGGCTTTTGCTGGAACCCCACACGCTGGAAGCTGTGGCAAAGATCGGCGCAGAGCCGTCCCACTGGTTCACGCAACAAAACGGGCTATTCAGCGCACAGTCCCATCTGCTCCTGACAGAAGCGCACTGGGACGAAGTGCGACGGATTGCCATCGAACGCTATTATGTGGTGGACGCGGGTACAGGCGCAGTCACCCGCCACGCGGCGTCCATGCAGGGCTACACTCCAGAGGCGTACGCACAACTGCTGGTCGAATGTGGTTTTGATAGTGTAGAATTCCATCCGTCCATCAGCGGGGCAACGGATGAGCGGCAACAGGCGCTTTGCGGTATCAGTGCCCGACGGGGAGTAATCAGTGAGCAGTAATCAGTGAACAGTGGCGGATCGTCCACTGCTCACTGATTACTGCTCACCGACCTACTGGCCCGCTGGCTTCCACACGCCCAGCAAATTCCCCGTCGGGTCGAGGAATATCCCGATATCACCCACAGTGGGGATAGGCGTAGATTCCATGAGAGTCGTGCCGCCGGCAGCGCTGGCTTTTTGCAGGGTAGCCGTCACGTCGTCGGTCGAAAAGTAGGTGACCACCTGGCCCGCGGGGTTGCTCTCGCTGACCGGGTTCAGGCCGATGGTGGACCGGACCTACAATTCTTCTACGCTTTTCCCTCTGTTTGTGCTATACTCTCTGCAACTTCTCATCCCTCCCGCCACCAGGATTTTTGATGGCAAGCCACCTCCGCCAAAAGCGAACTCTCGACAGCCTGACCAGCGCTCTACTCCCCGTCATCGCAGTGGCGGGCGCGCTGGTTGTGGGCGCGCTGCTGCTGACGATGCTGGGGGTGAATCCTCTGCGCGCCTACAGTGCGCTGTTCAACGGGGCGCTGGGCAACGTCAGCGGCATCACCCAGACGCTGACCAAAGCCACACCCCTGCTGCTGGTGGGGCTGGGCATCTGCATTGCCTTCCGGGGCGGCGTCATCAACATCGGCGGCGAGGGGCAGATTATTTTGGGCGCAGTGAGTGCCTCTGCTCTGGCAATCGGACTGAGCGACTGGCCCGGCTGGCTGCTGCTGCCGTTGACAATGCTGACAGGTACGGCAGCGGGGCTGATTTGGGGCGGCATCCCTGGCTGGCTGAAGGCGCGCATGGGGGTGAACGAAATCCTCAGCACAGTGATGATGAACCAGATCGCCCTGCAAGGGATGAATTTTCTCCTGCGCGGGCCGATGCTGGACCCGGCTCAGATTGCGGCGGGGACGAATATCCCCCAGAGCGCGGCCCTGCCCGAAGCGGTCTGGCTGACCCGGCTGGTGCCCCGCACCCTCTTTCACAGCGGCGCAATCCTGGCCGTGATCCTGGCCGTGGCCGTCTACTTCCTGCTCTGGCGCACAACCATCGGCTATCGCATCCGGGCCGTGGGGCTAAATCCCCACGCCTCCCGCTATGCGGGCATCCCCGTCTCCCGCTACGTCGTCCTTTCTATGGCGCTGAGCGGGGCCTTTTGCGGGCTGGCCGGTGCGGTGGAGGTGATGGGCGTCCACCACCGGATGATCGAAGGCATGTCCGGTGGCTATGGCTTCAGCGGCATTGTGGCCGCGCTCTTTGGCAAGTTGCACCCGCTGGGAGCCATCCCCGCCTCCGCGCTCTTTGGCAGCCTGCTGGTGGGCGCGGACAAAATGCAGCGCAGCGTGCAGGTGCCCAGCGCGCTGGTCATCGCCCTGCAGGGGCTGGTCGTCCTCTTTGTCGTTGCCAGCGATCTCTACGTGCGCCGCCGCTCGCGGCGCAGGGTGGAAGAAAGAGAATAGGGATTAGGGACTGGCGACTGGGGATTGGCGACAATCTCCAGTCGCCAGTCCCTAATCTCCAGTCGCCAGTCTATGCTCAACGATCTTTTCTCTCTCGCAACCCTCATCGGCATTCTGCACAGCGGCGTGCGCCTGGCGACGCCCTATCTCTTCGCCGCGCTGGGCGAAACCTTTGCCCAACGCTCCGGCGTGCTCAATCTGGGCGTGGATGGGATGATGCTGATGGGGGCCTTCACCGCCTTTTACGTCGTCTTCAGCGGGGGCACTGTGTGGCTGGGGGTGACCGCGGCCATCGGCGTCGGCTGTACGATGGGGCTGTTGATGGCGGTGGTCAGCGTGACGATGCAGGCCGAGCAGGGCATCAGCGGCATCGGTCTCTACCTCTTCGGTCTGGGATTGAGCAGCCTGCTCTTCAAGACGCTGATCGGTTCGGTGGAGAGTGTTAGCGGTTTCCCGCGGTTGGCGCTGCCTCTGCTCAGTGGTCTGCCGATTGTGGGTCACATCTTTTTCAACCACAATGTGCTGGTCTACCTGGCCTATCTG
>JACQGT010000190.1 GCA_016199425.1 Chloroflexota bacterium | reverse complement strand
CGAAATATCCAATACCCAATATCTCCTTTTAGGGAGCGATCCAGCGAGGCAGGAGGGTACGCATTGTGCCAGATACCGTAAATGTCCAGGCTTCGGCCACCTGATTGCCCGACATATCGGTCACCCAAACCCGATAGTCGCCAGCAGCAGTACCAGCAAATTCGATCTTCGCATTGTACCAGAATGCGTCATTGGGGCCGACCAGCGTCACGCTTTCAAAGACGGCTTCCCCCCGGCCCAGAGGACCCTCAGCCACCATTTTGTGGCCGCCCACTGCTTCGGAAGGGCACTGCTTACGACAAATCCAGCCATAGAATGTGATGTATGGATTTGTATTCTCTAGCGGTGCTACAGCCTCACCCTTTGCCAAAGCAAAGGCGGGCGCAGGCGTCGCCGTAGGCTGGGCCGGGGCGGGCGTGGCAGTGGGCGCGGGCGGTGCAGTCGGCGGAGCAGCAGGAATGTCGGAAGCCACAGCCACCCCGTCCACCGGCCCGCTGGTGTCCACCAGAAAATCAGCGATCCAGATCCGCTGCCCGTTCAGACAGCAGAGCTGCCACCAATCGCCCGCGGGGTTCTTGCCGACAATCTCAAATTCGGCCCCTCGATCCAGCGTGCCCGCCAGCGCGTAGTTGGTGCCCGGCCCAGTGCGCACATTGGCCTGCGCATTGGTGATCACCGCTTTGGCCGGTTGGGGCGTGGGAACCGGCGTGTCCGTGGCCGGCTGGTCTGGAACGGGTGTGGGTGTGTCGGGTGCGGGCGTGGCTGTATCCGCAACTGCAACGGGTTGCGGCTGCGTGGGCACAGTCGTCGTGGGTGTAAAGGTGGGCCGGGGCGTACGGGTGGGCGGCGTCACGACTTCTGGTTCGTTGCTGCTGCAACCAACAATCAGAATCACAAGCAAAACCAGCAGTGGCAGCCGCCGAACAAGAAAAGTTGGATACACGTCATACTCCTTAAACCTGGAAATTGTCTGACAAAAATGCCGACTCTAATACAACGCGGCGCAAATAACTACGCACTTCGCGTGCTCTCGCCGGGTCCGTGACCCGGCGGCGTCTGGTGGGGCAACCGCCGCCGGTCACGGACCGGCGGGGAGCAGGCACTGCTGAGGTATTTGCGCTGCGCTGTACTAGCGGATGCGCCGCCACGCGATGTAAATCTCGCGATTTGGGTTGAAAGGATCCGTATTGAATGTGACCGGTTCCGATAACCTATTCCCGGCCCCGTCCTTCACCCACACGGACCATTGCCCAGTCCCCAACAAAGCCAGGAGAGTTGGGGTCGCGGTCGCGCTGGGATAAGAGGCGCGCACAGGAGGCAAAGGTGGCCGATACTCATATTTGTAGTTGTAGATAACCGAATTGCCACTACCCGGTTGGGAGCTCAGATCAAAGCGATCAAAACTCGGCAACTCAACATTTGTGTTCGGGCGATCAAAGCCCTGAAATTGAACTTCGAGAAAATAGCCCGCGGCAGGATCGTTGTCAAAACTATTCGGGGGAAAATCGCCCACATACAACAAAATCCAAATGGTCAAGAACTCATTGTTGGTCGGGAAGAACTGCGGCCCGACGGCTCGTTCAAAGGGATAAATGTAAGGCGTGGCGGTGGGCGTCTCGGTCGGCGTCGGTGTAAAGGTTGGCGTGGGGGCCGGCTCAGCCGAAAACAGGGCAACCTGGGAAATGTCGTTGACGACACGGATGTGGGAGGCCGCCACCCACACATTTCCCCCATTCACACAGCAGATTTGCAGCCAATCGCCCAAAGTGTTCTTGCCAACGACTGTCACTGGGATATTCGGAGCCAACTGGGCCACCAGCGGATAATTGGCCCCCGGCCCGGTGCGCATACTCACAAAGCCCGATTCCACAATGACAAAGGGGGTGGGTGTCGACGTCGGCGTCGGAATAGGCGTCTCGGTTGGGACAGGCGTATGGGTCGCTGTAAAGGGTGGAAGCGTAGCCGTAGGCAGGGGTGTCGGCTGCGGCGGAAAGACCAGATTGGGCGTCACATTGGGCGGAAGAATGATGACGCCGGGCGTGCCGCCTCGGGGCGGCGTGATCACAATCAGCGGCTGCAATTCATCCGGCGTGGGTGTAAAGGTGGGCACGGGCTGCCGGGTGGAAATGGGCGTCGAGACCAGCGCAGCCTGTTCCACCAGGCCCAAAGATGAACAGCCCAAGAGCAGCAGCAACCAGACAGTCCCCGGTATCAGCCACAGCCGGAGACGCCCAGCCGGCGCGCTGGACATACTGTCATTGGTGGGTCGCTTGGGTTGCTGAAATCCATTCATCGATGGCGCGGCGCTGGATGAGAACACAGAATAATACAAAATTCGATCAGAGTATAGCACGAAGAACGAAAGTCCTCACAACAGCCTGTTCTGAAAATAGCCACAGATGCTCACGGATAAACACGGATGGGACGGATTCACACGGATAAAATCTGCGAGCGGTCTGAATTTGTCTTTCAGCGCTATCACCGGTATACTGACTTTGTTGTGTACCAGACGTGAAACCGAAGGGATAAACGCACTATGGCGCGTATGAAAGTTTTGTTGATCGAAGATGTGCCCAATTTGGGGCTGGCAGGTGAGATTCATACGGTTGCGGCGGGTTTTGCACGCAACTACCTCATGCCCCGCAAGGAAGTAGTCCCGGCCAGCAAAGGCGCTGTTAAGCAGTCCGAAGATATTCGCCAGTCTGCTCTGCGCAAGCGGGCCAAAGAGCGCTCGAATGCGGAAGCCCAGGCAGCAATGATCGGCAAGCAGAAACTGATCTTCGAGGTGCGGGCAGGCGACAACGACCGGCTGTATGGCTCCATCACCAACGCGGATGTGGCCGAACAGTTGGCAGGGATGCTCGATTTCGAGATCGACCGGCGGCGCATTCAATTGGACGCGGCCATCCGGGATTTGGGCATCTACGATGTCCCGATCCGCCTGATGCCCGAAGTCACCGCCACCTTCAAAGTGGCAGTGGTGCGGGAAGGCGAGGGCTGGGCTGACGCCGAGCAGCGCCAGGCCGCCAACACGATGGCTACTGAGTCCTCAGAAGAAGACGAGTAGTTTTGCTCTCTCTTCAACAAAGCACACAAAAGCCGTTCCCGCTTGGGAACGGCTTTTTGTCGCGTCATAAAAAACGTAGGGGCGCTGCTTGCTGCGCCCGGATCCAACATCGAATCCGTAGGGGCGCTTGCTTGCTGCGCCCGCTGTGCTTCGGGCGCAGCAAGCAGCGCCCCTACCTACTATGCGACAACAGGTTACTTCTGCCCGGAAAGGAGAGGAAGCGCTTCTTCCACCAGATTCTCAAAACCGCCTTCTTTGGCCCGGTAGAGAATCAGCAGAAGCGCATCGATACCGGTTGTAGCGTCCAGCCGGTAAGCATCCACAACTGTTTCTCCCGGTTGCAGAGTGCTGAAGGGCCGCAGCCCAAAGACTGGGCCGGGGCTGTCCTGCTGGGCAGAGATACCGTCACCCGCCGCCCGCAGACTGATGGACCAATCGTCGGGCGCGTCCCCTTCCTTCACGGACCAGAAAAGCAACACATGCAGCCCGCTATGCGCGGACAGCGTATAGCCGCGCAGGACAATTCCATCGCCCAGCAGCCTGTCAAGTACAACTTCGGGTTGCCTGCTCTGCATCGCATCATCGGGCAACAACTCCACCCAATCCGCGCTCCAGCCGTGGATCTGGGGCGGCGCAACGGTCAGCTCGCCCAGAAGCAGCCTGGCTGCCTCTGCCGTCACCAGCACCCGCTCGCCCTGGGCCAGCCGCGCGTTGGCCCGAACCTTATCGACCAACTCCAAATCGGGACGAATGCCGCCGATTTGGATCAGATAGTCCAGCCCCAGCGCATCGTCTTTGGCGGCAAAGAGGGCCGCGCCTGGGGGCAACGGTTGATCCAAGAGGAGAGCCGGACGATCCAACCCAGTGTCCCCAGGCCGATCCCGGCTGTCGGCGGTGGGTAGAGAAGCCAGCCCGCGCCAGAGGATCAACACGACCAGCAGACCTCGAACGCCCCAGCCGACAAAGCGTGCATATTGCGTATTCCATAAGGTGGCATAGCCACAAAAAGTCTCCCGCAGAGACGCAGAGG
>JACQGT010000184.1 GCA_016199425.1 Chloroflexota bacterium | reverse complement strand
GCGGGTGAAAAGCTGCGGGTGGTGGCGACGACAAATCTGGTGGCGGATGTGGTGGGACGCATCGGCGGCGATGCCATCACCCTGCGTTCGTTGCTACCGCCGGGCGCGGATCCCCACGGCTATCAGGCCACGCCGGATGATCTGCGCGCCATCAACGATGCGCATCTGCTCTTTGTCAACGGTCTTGGACTGGAAGAGCCCCTGGCATCGATTCTGGAGGGAGCGTCCGCCAGGACGGTCCCGGTCAATGTGGGCGTAGAGGTGATCACAGACGAGGAGGAAGAGGAGCATCAGCACACAGAGGGCAACCCCCACACCTGGTGGAGCATAGCGGCCGTGGAGCAGTGGACCCACACGATTGAGCGTACTCTTGCGGCTGTAGACCCGGCCCACGCAGAAGAGTACGCAGCCAATGCCGCGGCGTACCGGATCGAGTTGACCGCTCTGCGCACCGAATTGGAGGAACTGATCAGCCAGATTCCCGCCGCGGAGCGCAAGTTGGCGACGGATCACGACACCCTGGCCTATTTTGCCCGGGATTTTGGCTTTGCGGTGGTCGGGCTGGTCGTCCCCTCCTTCAGCACGCTGGCCGAAAGTTCCGCCCAACACCTGGCCCAATTGCAGGATCAGATTCGCAGGGAAAATGTCCGGGCCATTTTCGTCGGTTCGACGGTCAATCCCCGCCAGGCCGAGCAGTTGGCCCAAGATTTGGGCATTCAGGTGGTGCCCATCTTCACCGATTCCCTGAGCGCGACGGACGGCCCGGCGGCTGCGTATGTGGACTTTATGCGCTACAATGTGGGCGCGATTGTGGGGGCGCTGGGGGAAGGGAAATAGCGGGGGTTTGGCCGTGTTTTTGGATTCGCGCCTGATAATCTTCAATCTTCAATCTCCCCCATTGGGCCGGGAGGGCCAGGGCCGCGCTGTAGCCTGCGGGTGGGTTGAGCAGGTGGATGAACCAGTCGGATGGCAGCGCGGAGGGCCAGATGAGGCGGGGCGGCGTCTGCCAGTGAGCCACCGTAAAGTCATGCAAGGGGATCATCAGCCCGTCGCCCAGGGCCTTGACCACCGCCTCTTTGCAGGTCCAGCAGCGCAGGAAGGCCGAGGACTCTTCGTGTAGCGGCTGTTGGCGCAACCAATCGCTTTCTGCGGGGCTAAAGAAACGCTCGGCCAGTTGGCGGGCGTCGGGATAGTCCCGGTGGGCCTCGATGTCCACACCGATCGCCTGGTCCACGGCAAAGGCATAGACCGCCATCTCCCCCGAATCGGAGAGATTGAAGTGGAGATTCGTTTCGCTCAGCGCTGGTGCCAGGGCGGGTTTGTGCTGCGGGCCATAGACAAAAGCGACTTCTGCGGGCGGAATGTGTAAATAGGCTGCGAGCAAATGGCGCAAAATTCCCCGGCGCACGGCATAGCGGCGGGCATCGTCAGCGAAGTGGAAGCGACGCAGCCGCGCCCATTCGTCCGGAGCCAGGCTACGCTCCATCTGTGCGATGAACGGCTGGGGCTGCCTCAGAGAGGCGTACCAGATGTGGACAGTGCCAGGTAAGGGGAGGGGAATGATCATTCGGGTGCGTTGGTGAACAGGGGCAACTCGTCGATGGGGCTGTCGGGATCGACGACGATACCTGCCAGCAGTGTAAAGCTCAACTCCTGCTCTCTCTCCCTAACACCTCATGCGCGCCCGTCGTGCGCACGGGTTCGGGCAGCAGACCCTCCCGCCGGTAGCGCAGCATCAGCAGCAAAATGACGCCAAAGAGGATAAAACGCACGTAATTGAATTCAAACTGCGAGCCGAGCATATCCAGACGGATGGCGGTGATGGCGGTCACCCGGTCCAGGAGAGTGACGATGGCCGCGCCCAGCAGCACGCCCCGGTTGTTGCCAATACCGCCCAGCACAACCATCACCCAGACGTCGAGGGTCAGGGCGACCGCGTAGTCGTTCGTGCTGACAAAGCCCAGATTCACAGCGAAAAGCACGCCCGCCACCGCGGCCATCGCCGAACCGATAAACATCACCCCGGCCCGGATGCGGGGCACGTTTTTCCCCAACTCTTGGGCCACCTCCGGGTTTTCACGCACGGCCTTCAGCAGCCGGCCAAAGGGGGAACGTACCAGCCGCTCGGCGTAGAAGTAGACCGCGGCCAGCAGCAGCAGCGAGAGCGCCAGAAAGCAGAGCGCTGCCACCCGAGGGCTACCCGTGAGCGTGCCCATCCAGGCGAAAGGCTGGGCGATGCCGGAGAGACCGTTTGTGCCGCAGATCAGCGGATCGTAGCCCCGTACCACAATACGCAGGATTTCGCTGCCCACCAATAGCACCAGGGCCAGATACCACTCTTCCTTTAGGCGCAGAGCCGGGTAGGAGGCCAGCCAGCCCAGCGCGCCGCCGATCAGCGCGGCGAGGAGCAGCGTCAGCGCAAAATTGCCCAGCGCGTGCAGGGGCAGGGTGCGCAGAATTTCGCTGCGCACTTGCAGCGCCTGGCCCAGAGTCAAACCGCACGGATCGAGCGCATCGCCGCCCAGCAGTCGGGGCAGCAGGCGAGTGTAGGTCCACCCGGCTGTATACGCGCCGATGGAGACAAAAAGCGCTTTGCCAAAATTAGGGATGCCGGCCAGCCCATATTCCAGATTCAGGCTGAGCGCCATCAGCCCGGAGATGGAGAAAAAGGTCAGAAGCGCGATGGCGGTGGCGATCAGGTCGAGTTGCATAGGAGTTTCAGGTGGCAGTCAGTTATCACCCAAATTTTGTGCAAAATTGGCGGGGGGTCAAACATTTCTTTCAGGAATCCTACGGGATCGCATAAAATGAATGCCATGTGATCCTGGTTTTTGATGAAAGGTATGTGCCATATGC
>JACQGT010000183.1 GCA_016199425.1 Chloroflexota bacterium | reverse complement strand
CCATCGGCTTTTCCAGCAGCACATCCAGCCCGGCTTCCAGACAGGCTTTGGCCTGGCCGAAGTGGAGCGCGTGGGGCGTGATGATAAAAACCGCGTCCAATTCGTCTATGTGTTTTTCCAGCAGATCGGCCAGGTCGGGGACATTGGGGGGCGGGGTCAGACCCGCTTCGTCAAAGATTTCACAGAACGCTTCGTAGGCATTGGGGGATGGCTCGCACACGTATGCGACATTCGTCGTCTCCTGCTGTTGCACAATGCGGCGCAGGTGGTGGCGAGCCATACCGCCGGCACCGACGAAGGCCATCTGGACCGGTTTTGCGCCGGGCTGTGGGACGGGGGTCATTGAGGAAACTCCTTTGGTCTGTGGGGTTATATCTTCTCAATAAAGTGGGGTCGGCTACACACCAGAAGTTAGACTTTTCAGAAAAAGTCTAACTTCTTCGCCCCTCAAAACAGAGAGTCGGCCAGGTGATCTACCCGACCGACTGTTATGCTGCCAAATCTGGCGCTGAATGTCCAATTGGGGAAAGTGCGCGGGGCGCTTTATTAGACCAGGCGGTCGCTCTTCATCACCTGCAACTTTTGGAACTGTTCGAGAATCTCCGTATACTCTGTCAGCTTTTGGGCAATGCCCTGGTAGATGGCCCGTTCCGGCGAATCCTTTGTGTTGAGAAGCACTGGTGTCTGGCTATGCTCGGCGTTGAAGTAGAGTTCGGGCTTGTTGGGGATTTCTCCCAGAAGGAGGCAGCCCAGTTTTTCGCTTATATCCCCAGCCGTTACGTATTGCTGGCTCGATCCTTGCCGGTGGACAAGCAGACTGCTCAGCCGGTTGTGTAGACCCAAATGCACTAAGTGGGGCACCCATCGCTGCGCAGCTCGCAAAGATGTAGGTTCGCTGCCCAGCAGCAGCACAATGCCGCTCAGTTGGTCAGCCAGCGCTTCGATGATGTCCGGGTCGTTGGGTAAATCGAGCATCACAAATTGGGCAGTATAGGCGGCCTCTTCCACGATTGCGATGAGATGTTCAGCGGAATAGGTGACACCGCCTGGCACATTGGCCGGGCTGGCCAGAACAGTCATGCCGCTGCTATGGCGGACGAGCGTCCTTTGCAGGCTGTTGCTGTCGATGGACTGCGCGGCCAGAAGGGCTAAATTGGCGGTGGTCTGGGGCGGGTCCATCCCCAGACGATCTGCCAGCCCACCAAAGGCCAGGTGCATATCCGCGGCCAGGGTGCTTTTGCCCGTCTGGTGGAAGTGGAGCGCCATATTGACCACGACCGTCGTCACCCCGACTCCGCCTTTGGCTCCCAAAAAACCGAATACTTTGCCTTTGACGCGCCGGGCCTTGCGTCGGGAGCGCAGCATCACCGAATCGATACGCGCCATCAGTTCACTGGGGTCCGCCGGTTTGATCAGGTAGTCGTCTGCACCCATGCGCAGCCCCTCCACCCGGTCTTCGATCTGGCTTTTGGCCGAAAGAAAGATGACGGGAATATCATCAATGCCCGGCGTGGCTCGGATGCGGCGCAGGGCCTCAAAGCCGTCTACCACAGGCATCATAATATCAAGCAGAATAATGTCAGGCTGATGTTGTTGCGCCAGATCGACAACGGGCGCGCCATTTTCGGCCTCAATGACCTCGTGGCCCTGACGCCCCAAAAGCATCCCCATCAGCCGGCGCATAGTCGGCTCGTCTTCAGCAAGCAGAATTTTGTAGGCCATTCACTTCCTCTTACAATCGAATCGGCACGGTTGCCAGATTTTTCTATTTTATCATACTACGGAAGCGCAATGAATCCGCTAAAAGTCATACTGGCTTCATCCAGCCCCCGACGACGCCTATTTCTCTCCGCATTGGGCCTGGCCCACTCCACCGCTGCCGCGGACATCGACGAGTCGCCCCTGCCCGGCGAGGCAGCAGAACATCTGGCCTTGCGCCTGGCCCAGAGCAAAGCGCTGGCGGTTGCCGACAATCTACGCCCGGATCAGCGACCAGCACTGGTCATCGGTGCGGATACGGTTGTGGCATTGGACGGGGTTCTGCTGGGCAAACCGGTGGATGCGCAGGAAGCGACTGGGATGTTGGCTGCCTTGCGCGGGCGAATCCATCAGGTCCACAGCGCACTGGCCGTCGTCCACGTGGATCATAAAATCCAAGACCAGCGCGTGACGGTCAACACCACCCACGTGACGATGCGCGCCTACACGGACGCCGAGATTGCCGTCTACGTGGCAACCGGTGATCCTCTGGACAAGGCCGGCGCGTATGCCATCCAACATCGGGGTTTCGACCCTGTGGCTCGGCTGGACGGCTGCCCGGCCGGGGTGATGGGTCTGCCCACGGCCGATCTGCTGGCACTTTTGGCCGGGTTCGGCGTGAGGGTTGATTGTCCTGTGGCTGCTGTCTGTCGTTCGTTGGCTGGTCTCGCCTGTTGCCAGATTGACAGTCCCTCTGGGGGTTGATACACTAGCTTCATCAATTGTCTGTTGCCCAAGGAGTCAACGCTTGCCCCGCTATACCCCGACCGATTACGACGCCTACGACGAAGCGTATGAAGACGACTATTTCGAAGGCCCGGTGAGCAGTAAACCCAAACCCAAGAAGCGTGGGGAGGCGACAATGCCCGGTGTGGTTGTGCGGGCGTTGGGCCACCATTACGAAGTGGAGACCGACGACGGGATACGCCTCTGTCGTGTGCGGGGACGATTGCTCCAGGAGCGTAGCCGGGAGAACACACTCGTCGCGGTGGGGGATCGGGTAGAGATTGTGCCCGAAGGCAAGAAAAAGGGGCAGATCGACGCGGTGGACGAGCGGGATTCGGTACTCAGCCGCCAGCGTCCCGGCTCCAACCGTCCAGCCGAGGATGTGATCCTGGCGAACCCGGACCAGGTGCTCATCGTCTTTGCCGCCGCGCAGCCGGAACCCCACACCCGGATGTTGGACCGCTTTCTGGTGATTGCCGAAGCCAACGAACTGCCGGCCATCATCTGTGTCAACAAAATTGACTTGACCGGACTGGAGAAGGCCAGGGAGATATTCGGCGTCTACGAGGCGTTGGGCTATCCGCTGCTCTATGCCAGCGTGACCGAGGGGCGGGGTCTGCATGAACTGCACGAGTTGCTGGAGGACCGGCTGACTGTCGTCACAGGTCCCAGCGGGGTGGGCAAGAGCGCGCTGATCAATGCGCTCCATCCCGGTTTGAACCTGCGCGTGGGCGATCTGCGCGACTTTGAGGGTAAAGGCCAGCACACCACGCGCAGCGCCCAGTTGATCCGCCTGCCTTTTGGCGCAGAGACGTACATCGCCGACACGCCGGGCATTCGGGAGTTGGGGCTGTACGAAATCGACCCCGGCTCTCTGGCCTTTTATTTTGTGGAAATGAAGCCCTTTATCCACGACTGCCACTTTCCCAACTGCACCCACACCCACGAACCCTCCTGCGCAGTGCGCGCCGCAGTGGAGCGGGGTGACATCAGCGCCGAACGCTACGACAGCTATTTGCGCGTCCTGGACGGCGAAGATTTGCAGTTGGAAGAATGGTAAATGCAACAAATCGCATTGTTTGACGATCTGGTTCTGGATGCTCCTCCTACAGAGGGTATTAAGTATGCTGGGTCGAAGTTGAAACTCATTCCGCATATTTTACAACTTGCCAGGCGCGTGGACGCCAAAACCGTTTTGGACGCATTCGCTGGCACAACGCGGGTTTCTCAAGCCTTTGCTAAATCTGGCTATCGGGTGATTTGTAACGATATTGCGGTTTGGTCCGAGGTATTTGGCGCGTGCTATCTGCTCAACACGAAAAGACCCATAGAATACCAGCCATTGATCGATCACCTCAATTCAGTGCCGCCTGTCGATGGGTGGTTCACGCACTTTTACGGCGGTCAACCCAACGGCGGTAGCGCTGTCCAACAGGATGGGCTGAAAAAGCCGTGGCAAATTCACAATACCCGCAAGTTGGACGGTATTCGACAGGAGATCGAAAATCTGGGTCTGGAAGGTGTAGATAAAGCCATCGCGTTGACCAGCCTGATTTTGGCGCTTGATCAGGTGGACAATACAATGGGGCATTTTGCAGCCTATCTCAGGGAGTGGTCGCCGCGCTCCTACAATGACTTAACTCTACGGATACCTGATATTTCTGTAGCGCGTCAGAATCATCAGGTCTTTCGACAAGACGCGTTAGCCCTGTCACCAAATATCACAGCCGATTTGGCGTATCTGGATCCTCCCTACGGGTCAAACAATGACAAAATGCCTCCTTCTCGTGTACGTTATGCTTCCTATTATCATTTATGGACGACTGTCTGTCTTTTCGACAAACCAAAGTTGTTTGGGAAAGTCAGGCGAAGGAAGGATACATCTGACACTATCGCCGCATCCATTTTTGAGGAGTTTCGTAGGGATACGGACGGTAAGTATTTTGCAGTAAGCGCAATCGAGCAACTTCTTCAGAATGTAAATGCCCGCTGGATCATCTTATCTTATAGTTCAGGCGGGAGGGCCACTGCCGAAGAACTCGATGCTGTGATCAGAAGCGCCGGAAAAGTGCTGGAAGTGATAGAGATTGATTACCAAAGAAATGTAATGTCAGGGATGAAATGGACCAACGAATGGTTGCGGGATGTTGAACAACCCAACCACGAATTCTTATTTCTTATAGAAAAGTAGCCGATGTCAGACATTCTGCACAACCT
>JACQGT010000189.1 GCA_016199425.1 Chloroflexota bacterium | reverse complement strand
TCTGTCAACTGCCCAAAAAACGTTTCGCGAAATTCCCGGAATCAGAGTCCCTCTCAACCGGCGCTAGTCTTGAGTAGTTACGAATTCCTTATAAACTCTCCTTCGGGGCATTTTCGGCCAGACGCAAGAGGGCAGATTGCACATTGCCGGGGATGTGGCGGGCGCGCTGCTTGAGGAAATCGAGAATCCGCCTGGCGCTGATGCCTGCGCCGGCCGCGCGCTGTAGACTGCGCTGGTTGATCTGGTAGACAAATTGGGGATCGCTGCCCTGCCATTGGGCAAAACGCTCAACCCGGAAACGGTCGGTCAGGGGCGTACCAAAGGGGACGCGGATCGTATAATCCTCCCCCACCACCAGCGGACGGCGGGCCGGCTCGTCGGGGATGGGGGTGTCGTGGCCCAGCCAGCGGGCACCCAGCGGGCTGAGGGAGACCAGCAGATCGTCCCCCGCGGATGGCTCGGCCAGGGCAAAGGCGTTCAGCCAGTAGAGCGGCCCGCTGAATAGAAAACGCAGCAGCGCCCCCTCCACCCGCTCCCACTGCTCGAAACCTTTGAGGAATTCTTTCGTAGAGCTATCGCGGATATACCAACTGTCATAATCACCCGTGGGCCGCTGAAAATCCGGGGCTGCTTCTTTGATGGCCCCGATCACATCGGCCCGGCTATACCAGAGACCCGGCTGCAAGCGCCCCAGCAGACCGACGACGACCTCCCGTGTGCGCTGGGGTTCGTTGCGCCAGTTGCCGCCGGAGCAGTCCAGACCGGGCGTGCGCAGCAGATCGTTCCAATCGGGCGAGGTACGCCAGCCTTCCCACAGGGCAAACAACTGCTCGTGGCGGTTCTGCTCCAAAAAGGTGTAGACCCGGTTGCCGTTCAGCCGCACCCGGTCGCCTTCCCGGCGCAGCAGACCCAGACGGTTGGCCTGATGCAGGAGCAGGGCCAGCCGCACATCTTCCACCCGCTGGCCGTCGCCCGTCTCTTGTGGGACGCCGGGGGGCACAAAGCCGCCGCTGGATTGCAGCCGCTCCACCAGCAGGGATACGTCGTCCGGGTGGGGTCCCCCCCGCTCGGCCATGCGCAGCCCATCCGTGTGCAGAAAGCCGAGCAGAGAGCCGATGTCTTCCAGAAAGGTTGCTTCGTCCACCAGCATCCGGGCGGGCGGCGGCGGGGGAACGGGGATCACAGCCAGCCCTTCCCCATCCTCGGCAGAGGCGGGTTTGGGCAGCCAGGGGATCACATCTTTGGGGATGTAGACAATCGTGTGGGCATTCTGGCCCGCGCCTTTGAAGCCCCGGCCCAGCAGCCCGTAGTAGTAGAGCAGCTCGGCCACACTCTCCGGTGCGTGCCAGGGCTGCTCCCTCTCCAGTTTGGCGGGCCCCATCTGGCGGATGCTGCCAAACTCCCGGCTGAACTGGGCTTCCACCAGCTCGCCGCCTTCGCTCAGCAGGGCGTCCAGCGCGGCCTGGGCCTGGGGGTGAAAATCCACCACCTCCTGATAGGCCATCAGCACGGAGGTAGGGTCGGAGGCTTGCAGGGCCAACAGATCGATAGCCTCGCGGCGGTTTTCGGCAGCATCCAAAAATGCGCCCCGCAGCTCGGCGATGACCTGGAGCAGAATATCGGGATAGTCGTCAAACATCTGGCCGGTGGTGGGCATAGAGGGTGACTCGGCTTGCTGTCTCTGAGTAGGTTCTGGATTTGTTGTCACGCAGGCAGAATTTCGTTATACTGGGTCCACATCTGTAGAAGGAGTTTGGAGACAATGACAAACAATCGTACAGGTTCGCAAGGCAACGGTTGGAATATAGCCCATATTTTACGGGATATGGCCGTATCTTGGCAACTGATGGGAGACCCGCAGGTTTCGGGGCTGCTCAAGCTCTGTCTGCCCGTCTTCGCTTTTCTCTATTGGGTCTCACCCATCGACCTGCTGGTGGGCATGCCCTTCGACGACATCGCCGTTTTTGTGGTTGCCAGCCGGGTCTTCGTGCAGTTGGCCCCGGCGGACGCTGTGGAGCGGGCGCGGCGCAAGCTGGGGCGCTTCGGCGGCTACACCACACCCCCGGTGGATCAGTCGGAGCGGGATGTGTGGGACGACAACAGCGACGGCAAGACAATCTCCGGCGAGTGGCGGGTGGTGGACGATTGACCGATCTGGACGATGTAATTTCTGGAGGTAGATATGAATGTTCACGAGATCGAAACAGCTATTATGAATCTGCCTGTGGTGGAGGTTAATGAACTTGTCACCTGGTTGGACGAGTACTACGCTTCACTTTGGGACGAACAAATCGAAAATGACGTCAATGCAGGACGGCTTGACGCTTTACTTGCTAAAGTTGATGCGGAGTATGATGCTGGCCTGGCAGCGCCTCTATGAAGCACCTGACCGTGCCTGACTTTTGGACGCATTACCGTCAATTACCACCGGATGTCCAGAGACTAGCGGACAAGAACTTTGAACTGATCAAAGCCAATCCACACCATCCGTCGCTCCGTCTAAAGCGTGTAGGGAAAGCAGCGCAACTCTGGTCAGCGCGGGTAGGAATCCACTATCGCGTATTGGGACGGGAACGGGAAGATGGAATCATCTGGTTTTGGATCGGAACTCATGCCGAGTACGATCGGATATTGTCATGAATCGTTTCCGGTCATTTATGGGAAAAAAGCCGATGGATGAAACCAAAAACAGATTGAAAATCGAGGATCAGATCAAAGCCGGACGGCTGGACGATATCTTGGCCCGGATCGACGCGGAATATGCAAATTACAAGCAGACGCCCGTCTTTACCTGCCAGGAGGAAGAACTGGCCTTCTGGTCACGCAACGCACCCGCCGACAACGACGAAACACTCTCCACCCTTTCCACCCAACAGCCAGGCCAATGAACGAGCAAACCCCAACCACCATCGACCACGCAAGCACCAGCCAGAGCTTCGCCGAAGTCACCGAACTTCTCGACGTCGCGCCGGGAACCCTGCGCCGCTGGATTCAACGCTTTGGCCCCTTTCTGCAAACCAGTGCCAGCGAAAGCAGCAGCCGCTATACCGCCTCGGATGTGGAGACGTTGAGTATTGTGCGCGGGCTGCTGGCCGAGGGCAACACCTACGAGCAGATCGCCCACCGGCTGAAAGTGATGCACTCCGCCCAGCAACCGCATATAGCCGGCAATGAGGAAGTGGGCGGCAGATCGTTGGCCGCGGCCGGTCCGGTCCAATTGCCCCGGGTGGTGGGGGACGCGGTGCAGAGCATCACCGACACCCAAAAGGCGATCCTCAACAGCCAGACCTCCATCCGGGATTTGCTGGGGGTGGTGGTGCAGGACAACTTCAGCCTGAAAGAGGAGAACCGCAAACTGCGCGAGCGGATGCTGGAGATCGAGCGTGTCCTGGCCGAATACCAGCGCCGGGAAGAGACCCGCAAAGAGCGGCTGGAAAGCCGTCTGCGCGCTCTCGAAGGCACCCTCGGTGCCTTGCAACAGCAGGTGGCCCACTGGGTAGAGTTACAACGCCAGCGTCGCCGGGGCTGGTTTTGGTAAAGGGGGTTATTGGATATTACCCTGACAAGGTGACAAGATGAGCGGGTGACAAGGTGAAGAAATGTCACTCTATGGTCGTACTCAGTATAGAGATTTCCGGTTAGCCCAGAACACGGTGGGCGTCACTGTATCCATGTTCTTTCATAATTCTTTCATAGCAGATTCGCAAATTGCGTCTCAAAAACGATCTGGATGGGCCCTATCTTCTCCAACGCTAGAACATTTGATCTGGACGACCCACCGGCGCAAACCAGTGATCTGGGCTACGCGGAAGTGATTGTCAACGTACCCATTCGCCGCACCTTTGGCCGCGGCCAGAACGCGCCGCCCCCCACTGAACTGCCCGGATTTGACGGCGACGGGGCAGCGGAATTCGACGACAGCACAGCCTCGTTGCAGACCTTCCACTACCACCTGCCCCCCGAACTGGTGGGAAGTGTGCAGCCCGGCCATCTGGTCTGGGTGCCCTTTGGCAAGCAGACGTTGCAGGGTGTCGTCGTCCGGCTGGCCGCCGGCGCGCCTGTGCAGACCCGGCCTATCAAACGATTGGCCCGACCCCAGCCCGTCCTCACCCCGGCCCAGATCGCCCTCTCCTTCTGGATCGCCGACTACTACGTTGCCCCCCTCTCCGAAGCGGTGAAGCTATTCCTGCCTCCTGGCCTGTTGCGCAAGGACGAGGACGACACGGGCATCCGCGCCAAACGGGAAGAAGTTATCACTCTGCGTATTGCCCCCCAGGAAATCCGACAGCATCTCTTCGGGTTGGGCAGCCAGAGCAAGCAGGCTCTGGTACTGGAAACGCTATTGGCCGAACCAGAGCGGACGATCCCTGTAGCCGAGTTGCAAATTCGTTGCGATCTGCGCACAGCCAGTACCCTAAAAGCATTGGAGAAAGATGAACTGATCCACCTGGGGGAGGAAGACGTGCAACTGGCCCGCTCTGTCTACGAAAGTCAGGATGCAGTGCTGGCGTTGCGCGGGGTAGAAAAATACCGGATCGTCCTGGACGCGCTGGCGGGCGCAGACGGCCCCCTTTGGAAGAGCGAACTCTACGCGCTGGTGGAGACAAACATCGGCGTTCTGCGCGATCTGCACGAAGCCGGCCTGATCGGGATGGTCGAGAAGGTGCGCTTCCGGGACCCGCTGGCCGGGCGCAACTATCCGCGCACCTGGCCGCCCCGCCTGACCGATCAGCAGCAGAGTGTCTGGCAAACGATCCGAAACGCTTCCTTTGCCCAGCCAGAGGAGCTCAGCCCGGCCCGCTTTCTGCTCCACGGCGTCACCGGCAGCGGCAAGACGGAAATTTATCTCCACGCCATCGCCGAGACCCTGGCCCGGGGTCGCCAGGCCATTGCACTGGTCCCCGAAATCGCGCTGACCCCCCAGACGGTGGCCCGTTTTGCCGGTCGCTTCCCGGATCGGGTGACGGTCATTCATTCCGGGCTGAGCAGCGGCGAGCGCTACGACGTCTGGCGGCAGGCGCGAGATGGGGAGATCGATGTGGTGGTGGGGCCGCGCAGCGCGCTCTTCGCCCCTCTGCCCCGTTTGGGATTGATCATTCTGGACGAGGAACACGACCCCTCGTACAAACAGGCCGCGGAGCTCTGGGGCAGTTTCAGTGTCTTCTACGACGCCCGCACAGTGGCCCGCCAGATGGCCGAATTGACCGGCAGCGCTCTCATCCTGGGCAGCGCCACCCCTTCGTTGGAAGCCTACACAGAAACCCGGTCTGGCGGCCTACATCTATTGGAACTCCCCCGCCGGGTGATGGGG
>JACQGT010000188.1 GCA_016199425.1 Chloroflexota bacterium | reverse complement strand
CGCAGGTCCTCCCGCTCGATGCCCCAACGCAGGGAGCGCAGCAGGTGTGCCCAGGCCCGCTGGTGGTCGCCTTCCCAGCGAGCCAGATATCCCAGAAAGCCGTCAATTTTGATGTGGTAGATGGCGTGCTGACCGATCTGGTGAAAAATTCGCTCGCTTTCGGCCAGAGGCGGCCCGGCCAGCGCATATTCCCCCCGTCCCAGATGGGCCAGACCCGCCGCCGCCAGCGCATGCGCCCGGTGCGAAGTCATCCCCATTACGTCCGCCCCTTCCAGAATCGTCCGGGCCAGGGCCAGGGCGCTCTCGTATTGACCCAACTGCACCCGCATGTAGGCCAACTTTGTTCCTGTGCTGCCCATATTGTGGCGCAGACCCGTAGACTTGGCGATCTCCAAACTGTGAGTATAGGCATCGGCAGCCGCGGCAAAGTGACCGCACTGTTCCAGCACCGCGCCCTCGTTGAAGTAGCTACCCGCCAATTGGGCGGGATTGCCCGCCCGCTCGGCCAACTCCCGCTGTTGGCGCACAAAGGCAAAGGCTTCGTCCGTCTGGTCCAGTTTCATGGCGGACCAGCCCAGCACGACGAGGGTATTGTAGTGGCTGGCTCGGTCGCCCAGGGCCTGCCAGAGGGAGAGGCTTTGCGACGCCAGTCTGTGCGCCTCTCGAAAGTAACCGGCAATTTGGACGACTCGGGCCTTTTCTTGCAACGCCCGTGCCAGAAGCCAGGGATTTTCCAGGCGATGGCTGAGGGCGAGACTTTCGCTCAGGTAGTGGTCGGCGCTTTCACTATCCACATACCAGGCGATATGGGCCAGTTCCAGCAGGGCCAGCGCCTTTTCGTAGCCCATCGCCTGCCCTGCGGCTTCCAACCGCTCGGACAGGGCAAGACTCAAGCGGTAGTGAGCGCTGGCGTAACTGTTCCCAGAGAGAACTTTTCCAAAGACCCCATACCAGATGAGCAGCCGGGCATAAGCCCGGTTTCTTTGTCTGCTTCCTCCAGACGCTCGATGGCCGTACGCAAGAGCGCCTCCCCTTCCACCATCCGCCCGCTGATTTCGTAGTACAATCCCCAGCCATTCACCGCCTGGGCCAGCTCCGCAAACGGCCGCCGGGCCAGCGCCCACTGCCAGGCCGCGCGCAGATTTGCCTCCTCCGCTTTCAGCAAGTCCAGCGTTAAAAGCTGGTTGCGTCCATACAGTTCCGGCTCACTGCGGCTGAGAAGGTCCATATAATAGGCGCTGTGGCTCTGGCATACCTCCCCCTCCAACTGGTGGGCCGCCAGCTTTTCCGCGGCATATTGGCGCAACAACTCGTGGATGTGATAGCGATCCCCGCTGTCTCGCCAAAGGAGGGCTTTGTCGGTCAGCCCGCGCAGAACGCTGACTGTGGCCCCGGCCCCCCGCATAGCCCCATTGCCCGTAAAGCCGTCGTGGAAGACGGAGAGGCGCATATAGAGCGCCCGCTCGGCTTCGGTCAGCCGTTGCCAGCTCTGCTCGAAGACGACGCGCATACTGCGCTGGCGCGGGGGCGCGTCCCGCAGATCGCTCTCCAGAATATCCGCGCTGCGGGCAATCTCCTCGGCGATTTCGTCCAGGCGCAGCAGCCCCAGCCAGCCCGCGGCCAGGACAATCGCCAGGGGCATCCCCTCCACCAGACGGCAGATGCGGGCAATGGCGCTCCATTCTTCCGGACTGTGGGGCAGTTCCCGCTGCTGGCGGCGCATAGTATCGGCAAAGAGATCGACCGCGCTGTACTCTGCGCCGTCGCCTGGCCCATCGCCTGGATAGCCCATCCCCAGCAGGGGAAAAACGCTCTCCTGGCTGATGCGCAGACGCTCCCGCGAGGTGACGATCATCTGCACGCCGGGGCAGGTCTGGGCCAGTTCTCCCAGCATCGGGCTGGCGGCCAGCAGATGCTCCCAGTTGTCCAGTACCAGCAGCAATTCTCTGTCGCGCAAAAAGTCGGCCAATTGGGTCTGGGCCGGGCGTCGGTCGTTCTGAAAGAGAAAACCGACGGCGTGGGCGATGGCGGGCACGATCTCCTCCACCCGCTCCGTGGCGGCCAGGGGGATAAAATAGACGCCGTCCCGGTAGCGGGGCGACAACTGCTCGGCCAGGGCCAGGGCCAGCCGGGTTTTGCCCATCCCCCCCGCGCCCAGAATTGTCACCGCCCGACAGGTGGGATCGGCCAGCCAGTCAGTCAGCGTTGCCAATTCGTCGCGGCGACCGACGAAGGGATGGGCGTAGGTAGGGAGGGCTGGGGGTCGGCGCGATGGAATCTCGACGGCGGGCGCGTCCCGCTCGGCTGGGGCCAGCCCGCCGGCTCGAATCTGATCCACCAGGGCAAGGGTCTCTTCCGACGGCTCCACATCCAGCTCATCGGCCAGCAGTTGGCGGCAGATTTCAAAATGGGCCAGGGCGGCCCCCCGCTCGCCGCTGCGGGCCAGGCAACTCATCAACTGGCGGTGGGCCTCCTCCCGCCAGGGTTCCAGGGCCAGCAGTTGGCGGACGGTGGCGATGGCGGACGGCCATTCTTCGGCCTCCGCGAAATGGCGGGCCAGACGCTGGAAAGTCTGCACGGCCCCGTCGCGCAGCCGCGCCCGCTCGGCCAGCATCCAGCGCTCGAACTCCGGCGCATCTTTCAAATAGAAACCATCCAAAAAATCGCCCCGGTAGAGGGCGAGGCTCTGTTGCAGGCTGGCGGCCTGGGCCGGGGTGAGGGTGGGGGCCGACGCCAGGGCGTTGACGCTTTCGGCAAAACGGGCGGCGTCGATGGTGTGGGTGCTCTCGGCGCGGAAAGCCAGCGTCTGACGCTCGACAGTCAGATGGGCGGCGAGCAGTTGGCGCAGGTTGGCGATCACCCCGCGCAGATTGGTGCGGGCCGCGCTCTCAGCCGATTCGCCCCAGAGCAGACCGGCGATGGCCTCCCGGCTGTGGGCGCGGCCTGTCCAGGCCAGATAATAGAGCAGCGCCTCGGCCTTGCGCGAGACAAAGCCGGTCACGGGCTGCCCATCCAGAAACACTTGTGGACTCTCCAACAGTTTCAGTTCCAGCAATCCATCCATCGGCGGGCCTGACCTGAGAATAGAACGCGGATGATGCGGAAAAGGCGGATGGACGCGGATAAGAATCTGTGAAAATCTGCGTCATCTGCGAAATCTGCGTTCCACTTTCGTCCCCACATCTGCGGTTTCTGCGTCACTCATTCAGTCAAACGGGAAAAACGGCGGGTTCGCCACGATTTGATCACGCTTTCACCACGCGGGCTGTGCTAGGGTTGCGGTACTCGCAAACTGTACCACAGATTTTGTCTGCTGTGAAAGGCCCTTCCAATGGCTGACCCACGAGCGCCGCCCTATTACCGCATCTTTCTGTTGACCGTCTGGCAGGAGGCCGCACCCCTGGCCGGTTCGCTTCCCGATTGGCGCTTTCGGCTGGAGGATACCAAAAGCGGGGCGCTATGGGGGTTTGTCAATGCGGAGGCGCTGGTGCGGGCATTGCTGGAAGGGGTGCCAGGGGTAGTTGAGGAGGATGAGGGCTGATAGCGGGTAACTGCTCACCCCCACCCAACCTCCCCCACTTTGGGGGAGGAGTCGATCCAGTTCCCTCCCTAGAATGGGGAGGGGTAGGGTGGGGTGGCTCAACAGGTACGATGGCAGGTAGGAAACCTGTCCTACTGACCGAACGTTTGCTGATTTTTTATTCTCAAAGGAGGAAGAAATGAAACGCAGAAATGTGCTTGGCCGATCTCTTGTGTGTTTGCTGGTTTTGTTGTTGGCGCTGACCCAATCTGTGTCGCCTGCGCTGGCCGCGATGGACGACACGTCCGGCGGCATTGAACCCGATGCCAGTCGTTGGGGCGCCTGGGCGTTGGAGTCCGCCGACGAACTGCGCCCTGCCGCTCCACCCGACGCCGCGGCCAGCGCGGCCGAGATTGAAGAATTGTTGGCGTTGGCTGCCACGCGGGATGCGGAAGCGGCCGCGCTGGTGAAGTATTGGGATGCGGGCGCGCCGG
>JACQGT010000182.1 GCA_016199425.1 Chloroflexota bacterium | reverse complement strand
GTGTTGGACCACGCGGGGATCGACCGGGCCGCGGGCGAGCCGGTGGATGGCTTTGCTGATGGCCGGGCGCGGCTGCGTCTGGCCGCGGCTTTGCAGATGACCCTGCCCGGCGCACCGACGATCTATTACGGCGACGAGACGGGTCTGGCCGGCTTCGGCAGCGACGCCCAGCGGGATGACCCCTACAACCGCCAGCCCTACCCCTGGCCCGACGCCGACGGCTACGACGATCTGCCCGCCTGGGCGCAGCAGCAGGAGAATCTGCTCGCTACCTACCGTTTCCTGGGCCGTTTGCGCGGCCAGCACAGCTTCCTGCGCACAGGTGACTGGGAGACGTTCCTGACTGACGACGCGGGGCTGTACGTCTACGGTCGCAAGGACGCCAGCGGCGCGGCGATTGTGGCGGTCAATCGCAGCCCCCTCAGCCAGACCGTCAGTCTGGAACTGGCGGGCTATCTGCCCCGCAGCGCGGCCCTCATCGACGCAGCCACAGGCCAGACAGCCACTCTTTCCCTGCGCGAAGTCGTCGAACCGTTGGACTTCCGCATCTGGCGCACGGAGGCGGGGATCGACCTGGCACCGCCCGTCGCGCCCGTCATCGCAGGGGTGGCCGAGGGCAGCGGTGTCGTGACTCTGACCGTTGCCATCCCACCCCTGACCGAGCGGGTAGAGGTGGGTCGTTCATTGGTGGATGGGGGCTACCTGTCTGTTGGCGTCATTGAAGCATCTGACCGGGGCCGGACAGCGCAGTTTGTGGATGAGGGACTGGTCAACGGACAGCCGGTCTACTACCGGGCCGTGGCCTTCAACGACGTGGGGCTGGCCAGCGGACCCAGTGAATCGGCGCAGGCCATTCCCCACGCGCCGGTTGCCGACGCCCGGCTGGTAGAACCCCTGGCGGTGGAGCACACAATCAGCACTCTCAACCCCGCGGGTCCACTGCTGGCGCTGGTGACGATTGAAGGCGCGACCGGCGAGGAAGAAGCTGCGCCGGGCATTCTGGCCCAGGCCGGTTTTGCCCCGGCTCTGCCCGACGCCCTGCCCGGCGCGGAGGAGATTCGCTGGGTAGAGGCGGAGTATGCGGGCGAAGCCGACGGCGGCGATCTTTACGCGGCGACGGTTCTGCCCGACGCGGTGGGTGACTATCTCTTCGGCTTCCGCTTCAGCGTCACCGGCGGGCGCGAGTGGGTCTACGCGGGCACAGACGGGATGGAGGCGGGGCCGCTGTGGAACGCGCCGGGCAAGCTGACGGTCATCCCCAGCGACGACGCCGAAGCGCCCAGCCGCCCCTTCCGTCTTCACGAACTTTTCGCCTCGCCTGATCAATTGACCCTCGCCTGGTGGGCCTTGCCCAGCGCGGACTTCTCCCACTATCTGCTCTGCCGCCGGGACGTGACCGCTGGCGAGCAGGGCTGCGCCAAACGGATCGTTGCAGAGAGCAAAGAGCAGGAGTACACGGACACGGATGTGGTGCAGGGCCACACCTACGCCTACACTGCGCAGCAGGTGGACACCAGTTTCAACGCCTCCGCGCCGTCGGCAGAGTTGAAGATCAGCGCCGCAAGCAGCTTTGTGAAGGTGACCTGGCGGGTGTTGGTGCCAGAGAGCACGCCGGGGGGCGACGAGATATTCATTGCCGGCGATAGTGCGAATGTCTTCGGCTTGGCTTTCAGCCCAGGCGCGCAACCGATGACAAAAGTGGGGGAAAATCTGTGGGAGTGGAGCGCGATGATCAAAGCAGGGAGCGTCCTGCAATACAAGTACACCCGTGGCTCGTGGGAGACGGTGGAGCAGTGGGGAACGATCCGGGGCCTCACCAACCGGGTGCTGGAAGTGACCGGCGGATCGGACGGCACGCTGCTGGTGGATGATACGGCTACGGACTGGGGCGTAGATGGGCCGGATGACCGGCGGGCCACCCAAAATTGGCGAGACCCGCTTGTGACGGGTGTGGAAGCGACAGCCGAGGGGCTTGCTGTCCACTTCAACAGCCCGGTGGCCGTAGGCGGCTCCCTGGCTGATGTGGTGGCGGTGACGGATGCTTCCGGTCAGCGTGTGGCCGGTGACGTGGTCCAGAGCGGCGACTCCGGCTTTGTATTCACGCCTACCGGGGCGCTGGCCGCAGGTGCATATACTGTCACCGTCTTTGGCGTAACGACGGATGTGCCGATGGTCCAGGTGTACGAAGTGGTGGTGGATGTAGAGTAGCTTGTAGTCAACCAATCAACGAAGAATGGTTGATTGGTTGATTGATTCGTGAATCTTTTCTCCATCATTTCTTCACATTTGTCTGTTATCCTCAATCAGTCGCACATCCTGCTCCGGGCGTGGTCCGTGACCTGCCCGGAGCAGCGCGATTTACCCATTCGTTCTGGCTGCTCGGCTGGTGATGTGTACCCCGAACTGCCATACAATCCATTTCCTGTGTACTGAAGGAGTCACCCATGCGTCTATCCAACCGTGCCCTGATCGTCACCGTTGTGCTTGTCCTGCTTCTGGTGGCGGCAGCCTGTTCGTCGAATGAACCGGAAGCGCCCGCCGCGCCCGCGGCTGCGCAACAGCCAACCAACACGCCCGTTCCCCCCGCCGAACCGGCTCCGGCTGTGGAGGCGACCGCAGCGCCTGAAACTGAAGTGCCCGCCGCGGCTGCGCCGCAAGCCTCTGGCGACGCCATTACTTTTGTCGTGGACCCTGCCCAGTCCGAAGCCCGCTTTGTCATCAACGAGGAATTGATGGGCAGCCCGAAGACTGTTGTGGGCGCTAACAGCGGCGTGAGCGGCGAAGTGACAGTCAACCCCGGCGACCCGGCGGGTGTGGAGATTGGCTCGATTACCGTCAATGCGGGCGGTTTTGTCACCGACAGTGACCGGCGCAATGGGGCCATCAATCGCTTTATCTTGCAGGCGAGCAGCTATCCCACCATCACCTTCACCCCCACAGCCATCCAAGGCGTACCCGCGGCCGTTGCTGTGGGTGACACCCTCAGCCTGCAAGTCACCGGCGACCTGGCCATCCGGGAGATCACCCGG
>JACQGT010000181.1 GCA_016199425.1 Chloroflexota bacterium | reverse complement strand
TCCGGCTTTAATATTGCCTCGATTATTACTCTGCGCCCCGAGTTTGAAGCGATGGTGGGCTTTACCCAGGCCGAAGTCGATCAGTTGTTGGATGAGGTCTATGCGGATTACGCACTGGATCCGACGACGCGCCCGGAAGTAGATACAGTAATCAAGAATCATTACAATGGCTATCATTTTGTCAACCCGCAAGGCGAGGCGCTCTACAATTCCACCATTTTGATGTATTTTCTTGACCACCTCACGATTCACAAAGAGATGCCCGAATATCTGACCGACTTGAACCTGCGCACCGATCTGAGTTGGGTGCGTAGGCTGATCAGTGCCCAGGTGGGGGATACGGAAGCCTTTGTCTCCCAGTTGACCAGCGAAAACCGTATTGCTTACGACAAAAACTTTCTCATCAGCAAGTTCAACACCACACAGTTTTTTCAGCCGGGCTTCTATCCCATCTCCTTTTTCTATTTGGGTATGTTGACGCAACAGGACAACTTCTTCCTGTGCCTGCCCAACCTGAACATTCGCCAAATCTTTATCGAATACTTCAATGAGTTGCATCAGATTGATGTCTCGACGCGCTATTCGGAGCTGATGCAAGCCTTTGTCAACCAGCCGAATCTGGAAATGCTCTTTGCTGGCTATTGGCGCGAGTACACTGGACAGTTTCCTGAAGCGATTTTCAGCAAAGTGAATGAGAATTTCTACCGCAGCACCTTTTTTGAGCTGTGCAGCCGCTATCTTTCCAAGTGGTTCACCTGGAATGTGGAGCGATCCTATCCTTCGGGCAAAAGTGATTTAGAGTTTGTCGGCAAGTATCACGAACAGTTCGCCGGGCTGCGCTGGGTGATCGAGTTCAAATACTATTCCAATAGCGATTTCCGCAAACTCAACACCGCCATCGATGCGTTTGCGCTACAACCGGAAGACAGTGTGCAGATTGCCGGCTATGTCGAGGGTTTGCGCCGAGAGTACCCCGAAGCCCAGATCGCACAGTTTGTGATCTACTGCTTTGGCAACCAGGGCTTTCGCGTTTTTGCGGTGTAGGGTTGGTGGATAGGAAATCGCTTTAATTCTGAAGCAGAGGAAGATAGAGCGTATTATTCGCTTCTAACTGCAAGACCACTTCCCACGGCCGGTCATTGTCCCAATCAGCGAGCGCAGAAAACTCGCTATTTTCGACCTGAAAGGCAACAGGTCTGCCCACGACGCCGCAACCCGACGCGCCAGGGCCATCCGCCGAGACATTGACTGCATAGTAGACCTGTTGATTGACCTCAAAGGTCCGGCCACGCCCGCAAACCTGCCCGTTGATTGTCGCCGTCACGCCCATTCCCGCCTGCGGGACAAACCCCGGCGTGGGTACAATCTGCCCGTAATAGGTGGCGGGCGGCGCAAAGATCGATCCAGCATCGGTCGAACGCGCTGGCGCCTGCTGACCCTTTAGTTGTAGAAGCAGTTCCCCATCCACGCTGATCCAATAGCTGCGCCCGAATGCGAAACTCTTGAGATCGTTCACCTGCTCCTGAAGATGCGCGGGAATCGTCACGTCGTACATTTTCCACGGGTCTTCGGCGTCCGCCGGATTATAGCCGTAGACGGTTGTGTAATGGCCGCTGATGGAGAGCAGAGCCGTCGTCACTGCCCGCGTCTCGTTGATCGGGAAGCCAAAGGCCGCCCAGTGGCTGCCGGGGAAGGGAGTCAGGGCCACGTCAATGCTGCTCATCAGGGCGTACAGCCCGTCGCTTTGCGCCTGGGCAGAAGCCAGGTTGTAGGTCGTATTGAGTTTTGTCTCGAGGCCGCGCCACTCCGTCGCCCCGTCGGCCAGAAAGTAGATGCGCAGGAAATTTTCTTCCCCCGGCGGCGCTTCGTTGCTCAGATAGTTGAAGCTGATCGAAGCCTTGCTCAGGTTTGTGGCATCGCCGGCGTGCGAAAGCCAATAGGCGCTGCCCACGACTGTGGCCCAGGGCGCGGTCTGGGGCAGGGCGGTGGCCGTCTGCAGGACAAAGAATTCGCCTTTGTCGAAGTTGAAGTCTTGCCCATAGATGATAATTTGGCCGTCAGATGAGGCGGCCGGTGCCCAGCGACTAAGCCCTACCCACCTGCTGAGGCCAACCCAGCGACTCAGGCCCACAGGCGCGCCGCCCAGCGTATAGCCCGTGACGATCTCGCGCAGGGGCTGATCCGCGGGCAACGATCCGTTGGCGTCTCCGACCCACACCTGCGCCAGCGCGCCCACGTCCGCATCTTCCAGTGTGAACTCGCCGGTGAAGAATCTGCTCTCATCATCCAATGTCAATGTCTGGCTGGGAGTTGAGAGCGCGTGCAGCGGGTAGACCCTGGCCCAGAGCTGCTCGTCGCTGCCGGGCGCAATGCCCGTCCCGGCGTTGACAACGCGCACGGCAATCGTGCGCGAGGTGATCGCCGTGATGCGGATATCCGGCTGCCACTCGCCCCCCGTCGTCAGTTTCAACTGATTATCGCCGGCGCGAATCGTCTCCTCGCAGCCCAGACGGCTGCCGTTGGCGGCGTCGGCTGCATAAACACAGAGCCGGTCGCCCGCGCGCGCGCCGTAGGCTGTGATCTGATCCAAACGGGGTCGGCCCAGTTCGATGACCTGCTCGTTCTGGTAGAGATAGGCGCGGGCGTCTGCGCCGGGATCGACAAGTCCCCCGTTTTCATCGGTGAGGTAGAAAATGGGCACGGCCAGGGGCTTGGGAACACTCTCCTCTGTCAACGTCGGCAAGGTAACTTCCTGGATTTGCGTCACAGCTAAAGGTAGGGCTGCGGGGCCGGGATTATCCTGGATTTGGAATACGCCTGGATAGAAAACCTGTAGGGTTGCCCAGTCTGAACGCTCGCCCGCCAGGGTTTTCTTGCAGCCTTCCTCCCACTGATCCGCCCGCAAGAACTCGCTGTGATCTTCCCGATAGGCGTCGGTCATGGCTGAATCAGGACAACTATAGATGGGAATCAGAAGACCGTCTTTGTCAAAGCCCAGATAGTTGTCGTCCAGGAAGAAAAGGTAGTGGCCCAATTCGTGGGCCAGAGCGCGCGGCCAATCTTCACCCAGGTTTTGATCCTGACCGTAGCGATTCCAGACCACACCCATACGCACCTGGCCGGGCGCGTATGAGATGTCGGGTCTGTCCGGGTCTGGGACTATCTGGTCAACAGCGCCGCCTATGCTGGCGTTGGGGCGCAGACGGTTGGAGGCGTAGACGCGGATATCCGCCTCGATCCAGGGCTGGTAGTCAGCGTTCACGTCGGCCAGATAGCGCTTGGCGTCCTGGTAGATTTTCAGATTGCCCAGCGCGGCCTGGCCGTTGCTGAGGTCGAAGAGAAATTCCGACGTCCGTTGCAGATCGAAGCGCAGCCGTTCCATAAAATTGGGGTCGGCGCTGGCGTCCCATTCCAGGGCTATAGAGAGATCGAAGAGCAGCAGAGGTTTCTCGTTGGAGATTTCAATCTGCTGCACGCCGAATTTTTGAACCGTAAAACCATCCAGCCCGCCCAGAGTAGGGCTGCTATTGGTGTAGTGGAGGTGAGCCGTGTCGCTCATAGCCTGAGCGACAGCCACAGGCAGAGGGACGGGTAAGAGAGCAATGAGGATGTCGCCGATCTCCAGGGTGTTCCGCCCCTCCAGATACCCCTGGCTGTTGGTGCGGAAGGGTGGGGTATCGATGGCGCCCCCTTCATTCTGTTCGACGCCGAAGGGCAGAGCGCCCCGGCTCTGCCCAGCAGCCAGGCGATAGACGACGGCGTTGGCCACGGGCAGGCTGCCGCTGATCACCTGCACCAGGCTGCTGCGTAAGCGGAAGGGGTAGGTGATAGCGCTGGCGTAGGCTCGCTGATAGGGACCCGCCATTGTATTGGTGTAGTGGAACGTACCGGCAAGAATAGCTGTGTTGCTCAACGGTTGGGAGTTCGCAATGAAGCGCAGCGTCACATTGTCCGATTGACCGAAGAACCCGCTGGCGTAGATGTCCCATTCGTAGACGTGGCTGCCGGGAGCCAGATTTGTTGTCACTGTGGCAGATGTGGCAATGGCCGGCAACCACCTTCCCCCGCCATCGGGTGAGTATTCGGCTCTGACCTGGCCGATCCGATCTCCTTCCTGGTCTTTGAGTGTATAGGTGACAGGGATGGTTGGGCCAGTCATCAGGGCGGGAGAGGAGAAGAAATTGGCGTTGGCGGCTGCAATTGGTCGGATCACCGCAATGGTGGGGTGATGGCCGTTTGGTCCAATGGCTGGCTGGGTATTATTCAAATAGATTGTAGTCGGTTTGCCAGGTTCGCCCACGTTGCTGGCAGCCAAGTCCAGGTCGCCGTCACCGTCTACATCACCCCAGGCAATACTATTGGTGAAATCATTTTTTCCGGAGGACCAGGGGGTGTCGGCTGCGGTCTGCAAACGTCCGCGCTGGTTAAGGTAGAGTTTGTTGGGGCCATAGCGATTGCCGACGGCCAGGTCTAGATCGCCGTCCCCATCGACATCGCCCCAGGCGATGCTGGTGGTGCTATTACTGTCGCCGGAGGACCAGTCAGGGACCGTCTGCAGATGACCGCCCAGATTGAGATAGAGTCGGTTGGGACTGCTTTCATTGCCGACGGCCAGGTCCGGGTTGCCGTCCCCATCCACATCACCCCAGGCAATACTGTTGGTGCGATCGTTATCCCCAGAAGACCAGGTGGCATCGGTCTGCAAGCGCCCTCCCTCATTCAAATAGAGTTTATTAGGGCCATAATCATTGCCGGCAGCTAGGTCCAGGTCGCCGTCCCTATCCACATCGCCCCAAGCGATGCTGTTGGTCAGATCGTTATCATTGGAACACCAATCGGCAGCGGGATTCAACCGATCGCCTTCATTCAGATGGAGTTTGTTGCAGGAGCCCCAATTGCCAACGGCCAGGTCCAGGTCGCCATCGCCATCCACATCGCCCCAGGCGATGCTGTGGGTCACATCGCTATAAATGGAGGACCAGAGCTTATCCGGAGTGGTTTGCAGAACGCCATTCTGATTCGGATAGAGCTTGTTGGGGCTGCCACTATTGCCAGCAGCAAGGTCCAGGTCGCCATCCCCGTCCACATCCCCCCAAGCGAGACTCGTGGTCTGATCGTAATCGCCCGACAACCAGGGGTGGTCGGCATCGGTCTGCAGACGACCATCCTGATTCAGATAGAGGATGACAAAGCTGCTTGCATTGCCGATAGCCAGGTCCAGATCGCCATCATCGTCTACATCCCCCCAAGCCAGGCTATGAGTTTCATAATCTACACCGGCATACCAGGGGTTGTCGGGCTTGCTCTGCAAACGCCCACTTCGATTCAGATAGAGTTTGTTGGGGGCCAACTGGTCGTTGCCGACAGCCAGGTCGAGGTCGCCGTCCCCATCCACATCGCCCCAGGCTATGCTGGTGGTGAAATTCTCATCTATCGAGGACCAGGCGACAACGGTCTGCAGAAGACCGTTCTCATTTAGATAGAGTCTGCTCGGACTATTAATGTTGCCAGCGGCCAGGTCGAGATCGCCATCCCCATCGACATCCCCCCAGACGATGCTGGTGGTCCTATTGAAAACTTCGTTTTCCGTGGGGAAAGACCAGATCGCGTCGGTCTGCAAGCCTCCGCCGTCATTGAGATAGACTCTGTTGGCGCTGTTGTAATTGCCGACGGCCAGGTCCAGCTTGCCGTCCCCAT
>JACQGT010000180.1 GCA_016199425.1 Chloroflexota bacterium | reverse complement strand
GCCCCAGCCTACCCTTCGACAGGCTCAGGGCACCGCTCAACCGGCGCTAGTCCTGCATAGTTACCCTATTAGCCAGAAACGCCCATAAGCCCGGGTCTGTTCCCCCGCACGTCCAGTCGCCAGGCGTCCAGCACATCCTGGAGGGTGCGGCGCAGATCGACGCGCGGCTGCCAGCCCGTGGCCGCCACCAGACGGCGGTTGTCGCAGATCATCGCGGGCACGTCGCTGGGGCGCAAACGAGACGGATCTTGCTCCACCTGAATCGGCGCATTGCTCATACCCAGCAAAATCTCCAGAATCGTTTGAATCGAGTATCCCTGACCAGTCCCCACATTATAGACCGCGCCGACCGCGCCCCGCTGGGCCACCAGCCAATAGGCAGCCACCACATCCCGCACGTCGGTGAAATCACGAACGGCCTCCAAATTGCCCACCCGCAGCACTGGCTCCCGCTGTCCGGCTTCGATCTCGGCGATCTGGCGGGCAAAGGCGCTGGCGACAAAATCATCGGCCTGGCCGGGCCCGATATTATTGAAACTACGCACCCGTACAATCGGCAGCCCGTAATTGCACCAATACTGGTAGCCCATCATATCCTGGGCGATTTTGCTCACTCCATAGGGCGAATTGGGGCGGAAGGGCGTCTCCTCGTCCACAGGCAGGTCTTCGGGCTGCACCCGCCCATAGACTTCGTTGGAGCCGACCACCAGCACCCGGCAGGCCGGGGCAAAACGGCGCACGGCTTCCAGCAGATTGAGCTGGCAATGGATATTCAGTTCGTAGGCCACCCAGGGCTGCGCCCAACTGCCGCCCACGTCGCTCCACGCGGCCAGGTGCAGCAGAAGGTCTGGCTGCACCTGCTGGATCATCTCGTCCACCCAGGACGAGTTGCGCAGGTCGCCTTTGTGCAAATGCAGTTGAGCGCGCACAGCCCGGATGCGCCAGTCGTGGCGATGAACGACGCCGTGGATTTCCACGTCCGCTTCGTCCAGCAACAATTGTGCCAGAGCAGAGCCAGCAAATCCGGCGATACCGGTGATGAGAGCGCGCACAGAAATTCTCGCAGGTGGGGTTTGGCCCTGATAAGGAATGGCGATTCAACCGCTTACGCATTGCGAGATGAAGAGAGTAGAGATTGGGAGATTCGCGCAAGCCAATCTCTACTCTCTCAAACTCATCTTTCTGACAGGGCAGTATAGCAAAAAAGTGAAGATACTGCCCAACGGCGGCTGGTGTGTGGGGACAGGTGTTGATTCCGGGAATTGCCCAGCAATCATTGTATCCCAACGCACCCAATTCGTGTGGCGTAGAACACAGCTTGCGGGGCGATCCCAGACCAGACTGACGTAATGTCAATGATTTGCTACGCTCTTGCCGCGTTAGCTGATTACAATTATCAGAACTGAGCAGCCCCAAACAGTTGGCGAAACGACCCGCCAAATGATATACTGCGCGCAACACAGAGTGGCAATTCTCGAGGGGAAGAGTCGCAGGAGAACAGACCAGTTATGCGTATTTTGATCACCGGTGGGGCCGGATTCATCGGCAGTCATCTGGCAAATTTTCTCTATACCCAGGGCCATTACGTGCGTGTCCTGGACGATATGACAAGCGGCGATCCGGATCGGCTGCACTCGGAAATTTATATCAAACGCGGAGACGTGCGAAACGTCCCGACTCTCTGGTCCCTGTTGCAAGGGATGGATGTGGTCTATCACCTGGCCGCGCTGGTCAGTGTACCTGCTTCCATTCTCTACCCGCGGGATTACAACGATGTGAATGTGGGGGGGACAGTTGCCCTTTTGGAAGCTTGCCGGGATGTGGGCGTGGGACGGGTTGTCCTTGCCAGCAGCGCCACAGTCTATGGGGAGCAGCCGACCCAACCAGTCAGCGAAGGCGCTATGCCGGCCCCGACTGCCCCTTACGCCGTCACCAAAATGGCCGCAGAACAATATCTTTTTACGATGGGCGCGTTGATTGGCTTCGAGGCGGTGAGCCTGCGTATCTTCAATGCCTATGGCCCCGGCCAGCCCCTGCCGCCCACCCACGGCCCTGTGATCCCCTACGTCATGCAGCAGGTGGCCCAGAACGGTTCGGTGATCATCTTTGGTGACGGCGAACAGACCCGCGATTTTGTCTATATCAGCGATGTGGTGCAGGCCCTGGCCGCGGCCGGGGTTGCCCCCAACGTGGACAGACAGATCATCAACATCGGCAGCGGGCAGGAGACGTCGATCAATCAGGCTGCCGAAATGGTCGGACAGGTGTTGGGCAAGCAGCCGCGTCTGCTGCACAACCGGGAAAAGAGCGGAGGCACAGCCCGTTTGGTGGCAGACATTGCCAAAGCCCAGGTTCTGCTGGACTATTCCCCCCGGGTGGGTCTGGCCACTGGCCTGGAGATGCTCTACCGGAACGATCCACTGTTCAAGAAAGAGCTCGTTCGCAAAAACAATACGGCCCGGATGCTGGGGTTTGCCCTGTGGAGCAACGGCGTCTGATTGATGAGACGATCTCTTCCCAATCTCCCCTCCCCTCTGCCCCTGTGGTTTATCGCGCTGCTGCTTCTCTTTTCGGCAGGCTGCTCCCGTCAGGATGTATTGGTGAGCTATCTGGCGAACAACGAAGAAGCCATCTACCGCCCCTACAGCGTAGATACCCGCCCTATGCGCTTTGAAGTTACGCCCGGCTCCACGGCCAGAGCCATTGCCGAGCAGTTGGCCGCAGCCGGGCTGATCGGCGATGCTACGCTCTTTGAGGCATATGTGCGGGTGCAGGGAATCGGGGATCGGTTGGAAGCGGGAACGTATTATCTGCACCCGGCCATGACCCCCGTAGAAATAGCCGCGGCCCTGCAGAATGCCCAGGCCGCCAGTATCCGCGTGACAATTCCCGAAGGCTGGCGGCTGGAGCAGATTGCAGACTATCTGCGTGACAGACAGATACCCCTGGACAGTGATGACTATCGGCGGCGGGTCTTGTCGGGTGACCTGATCGGGCTGGACCTCATCCGCTATGCGTTTTTGAATAGCCGTCCTGCGGGCACCAGCCTGGAAGGCTATCTCTTCCCCAGCACTTTTGAGTTGCCGGCTGAGGGCGCAACCGCCCTGGATTTGCTGACCCGGCAACTGGACGCATTCCTGGCCCAGGTTGTGCCGGTCTACCAGGCGGCTGTGGAGAGCGGCAACACGACGCTGGACCTCTACGCGGTGTTGACGCTGGCGAGCATTGTAGAACGGGAGGCCGTTCTGCCCGAGGAACGGCCCGCCATTGCCGCTGTCTATCTGAACCGGCTGGCGGCAGGTATGAAGCTGGACGCGGACCCGACAGTGCAATATGCCATGGGCTACCAGGCGGCGACGGGCCAGTGGTGGAAGACGCCGGTCTTTTTGGAAGAATACAGCAGCGTCGTCAGCCCTTACAACACGTACATCTACACGGGCATCCCGCCCGGCCCCATCGCTTCCCCCGGTCTGGCCTCGATTGTCGCCGTCCTCTTTCCCGACGAGCACGACTACGTATACTTCGTCGCCACGCCAGACGGCAGCGGCGCGCATGTCTTTGCAGAGACTTACGACAAGCACGTGGAAAATGTGCGGCGCTACCAGAATCGGTAGAGAGGCGAGTGGCGATTAGCGACTGGGGATTGGCGACTGGGCGACTCGACAGCACCCAATCGCTAATCGCTCTTTGCCTACGCGGCCACCCGTTCCAAAGGTATCAACTTGACCTCGCCCTGCTCATTCTCCACAATGCGGTAGAGCACTTCGGCCCGGTCGGTCATCAACACCCCATTCAGATGATCGATCTCGTGCTGGAAGATGCGGGCCAGCCAGTCGTAGACCTTCAGCCGCACCTCCGCGCCGTAACGGTCCTGAAACTTGACCAGCACAAACGTGGCCCGCACTACATCCGCGGCCAGACCGGGCAGACTCAGGCAGCCCTCCTGTCCTTCTTCCGCGCCTTTGGCTTTAATGATTTCCGGGTTGATCACCTCGTAGCGGCGCAGGGTCTCTTCGGGCTTGTCCGGGTCGTCCGGCCACTCGATGACGGAGATGCGCTGGTCCAGACCGATCTG
>JACQGT010000179.1 GCA_016199425.1 Chloroflexota bacterium | reverse complement strand
TTTTCAGAATGTCCATAATGGCGACAAGTATAGACCCCCTGCCGCCGTATGTCAAAATACCCGTGGGTCGGATTGCCAATCCGACCTACAGAAAAATCCCCCCGACCAAATAGCCGGGGGGAGGTCTGTGGTGACATCCTAAGGTTGGGTTGGATACAATTTGAATGGAGAATCACAAGGAAACCCGACCCGTCAGGGCGTGTACATCGTCGGACAAGAGATAGTAGACGAGCAGACTGTGATGCAAACGGTGTCTCAGGATGTCAGGGCGAATAAAGTGGTGTCTGCTCCAAAAGCGCTACACAAAAACACAAGAGCGGCACGAAATGGTTGGAACGAATACGACACAAGCAGTTGGGGAGATGAGAATCCGAAAGTTTGTCCTGTTGGCCGTGGAGATGTGTGGGAGTGGCAAGGAAGCGATTACCCATCCCCGCACACCACTGACACGCTGATTTCTGTTTGCCGAACAACCGCACCTGGCGTGTTGTCCCGCCATCAGCGTCGGGCGCTTCCAACAACCGTTCAACCGTGCTCCACGCATTGCTCAGTTGTTGTCACCGAAGCCAACTCTTGACGGCTCTACTATAGCGAAAATGTCCGCTGACGCCAATAGGACAAAGGTAACGAGTTTTATCAGAAGGTCTCTGTTAATCCAGGATATTTTTGGCAGATAGATGTAAAGTTCAGGCAGGACATTAGGTCGCCCTGGCTTGGGAGACGCGGTTATGGACGGAGGCGTAGAAATTGACGCCCAGCTTCTTGGCGGTCGTGGTCAGGGTGTAGAAGGTGTCCCAGGCATCAACGCTGCCGGACGTGCGGGGGCCAAAGCTGATGTCCCGTTTGCGCACGCGTTGTCTGATCGCTCCCGCAGGCATGGGCAAGATAGGTGCGCTCTGGATTGTACGCCCGCAGACTAAAGTAATCAAACGCCTTCAACTTGCGACGCGAGCCAGCCTGTGTTATTCTCACGTCAGCTCTTACACTTGTGCCAATCCCTCTGCATATCTACCGATTTCGGCCCCCCTTGCCTTTTTCCGTGTCGCGCCTGTCGAGTCTCTGTGAGCTACTATGCCGCCGCCGGAACCGGCGATCGCTGGGGGATCGCCAAGGCAAAGCAGTTTCAGGCCATCTTGGCGATTGAGGACGGACGATATGGCCGGGCCGAACACCTGGGGCACGAGGCGCTGGCCCTATTCGAGGAGAACAGCGACAACCGGTCGAAGGGCGTGGTGTGTACCTGAAGAAGCGCACAAGAAAGACCTGTTCCCGTCGATCGAAGACCACGACTGGCTAAGATAAACTACCAAAACCTTGCATTGCTTGTAGTTAAGTCCTTTTGAGGCAGCATATGAACTGGTCGCTTGTACCTCAACAATTTGTCACCGGTCTCCTCAACGGCGGGACCATCGGTCTGATCGCGCTGGGGATTGTGCTGATCTACAAATCCTCGGAAGTCTTCAATTTCGCCCACGGCCATCTGGTGATGCTGGGCGCGTTCCTGGCCTGGTGGTTTGCCGGGGGCGAGGAGAAAGGGGGCGAACTTTTCAACCTGCCCCTGTGGGCTGCGGTCATCGCCGCGCTGATTGTATCGATGCTTATCGGCCTGCTCATCGAACGGCTGGCCCTGCGCCCGATGACCGGCCAGCCTCTCCTGTCGATTGTGCTGATGACTCTCGGCCTCTCCCAACTGATCGAAGGGTTGGCGGCTATCACCTTTGGCGTGCAGCCCAAGAGCAATTTTCCCGCACCCTTCTCGCCCAGCGATGTGCTGGTGATTCCCTTCCCCGGCGCCTTCGGCGACGCCATCCGGCTGAAATATACACTGGCGGCGACATTCGTCGTGGCGATTGCGGCCGCCCTGCTCTTTATCTGGTTTTTCAACAGAACCCGGGCCGGGCTGGCCATGCGGGCCACATCAGAGAATCACGAAATCGCCCGCAGCGTGGGGATTAACGTCAGCCGGGTCTTCGGCCTCTCCTGGGCTATCGCCGGGGTCGTCGCCACTCTGGGCGGCGTGCTTCTGGCCACACTGACCGGGGTCAGCCTCACCCTCTCGACGGTCGTGCTCATCGCCTTCCCGGCCATTCTGCTGGGCGGGCTGGAGTCGTTGGGCGGCGCGGTCATCGGCGGGCTGGCCGTGGGGCTGATCCAGGCGCTGGTGCAAGCGTCGCGGCTGATCGAAGTGCGCAACTCGGCGGAGATCGCGCCCTACGTGCTGCTGCTGATCGTACTCGTTCTGCGCCCGGAGGGGCTGTTCGGGCAGAAGCGGATTGAGAGAGTATAACAGCGGACGGCAGACGGCGGACCGCAGATAATCTCTCCACCCATTGCGGTCTGCTGATTATCGAAAGTCCAAAGCTACATTGGGAGAAACATAAATTATGACCGATGAGTATGAATTCTTTGTCAATAAACGTCCTGATAGGACATATTTGAGCAAGGCATTCCCAGAGTTGGTGTCTTACGATCCGCCTGAATACCGTAACTTGCGTATACTGTCGAAAGTCTTTGACTCACCGGTTGGATATGAATTCGCAAATGTCAAGCATGAATTGATATTACGAAAGACTCCGGGAGGGCGTTTCGAGGTTAAAGCAGTGTTCTGGGATGACTCAAGAGGCATTCGACAGTTGACATTCCAGCGATTCACCGCGGAGACAGTGAACCCGCATAAAATTGCATTTAACTTGAGTGAACAGGAAATTGAAAGTTTATTTAACATCCTGCGACTGATCAAATATATTGAACTCGATTCTGGTGAGAAACATCGATTTGATGACAATGTCTTCAATGAATGGTTGTTAAGCGAAACAGAGAAGCGGAACTTTTTTCTGCAACATTTAGATTTGGTTGCAGAGATCGCAGAACAAAACTTAACAAAATCTGATATAGTAGCGATTGCATACCGTAAACAGCAGTTACAGGTTTTTGAGCAATTGCTCAATGATAATCGATTCTTTGAAGATACTATGCGACAGTGGAATGTAAGAGGAGCAGAAGCAGTATGGCAAAGGTTCTTTGAGAGCAATCCATGGATTTTTGGTTACGGACTGCAATATATCTTCACATCTGGACTTGATGATAGGCAACTTGAACAAGTAACCTCTGGTCATAATCTGCACCAATCGGGAAAGAGAGTGGATGCATTAGTGAAAACGCGGGGTTATATCAGTTCACTTTGTTTTGTTGAGATTAAGACGCATCGCACAAATCTTCTGTCAAATGAATCATACCGCTCGGAGTGTTGGCGTATATCAAATGATCTAGCAGGCAGTGTTGCCCAAATTCAAAAAACAGTTCAGAAGGCGGTCAGAGAGTTACACACCAAACTTGAATTCACTGATGGTGACGGCCTACCAACAGGCGAAACTGCATTTTTGTACCAACCAAAATCATATGTTGTTATAGGCTGTCTGCAGGAATTTGTGAGTAATGGTCGAATTAATGAGCAGAGATTTGGGTCATTCGAACTCTTCCGGAGAAACATCACCAATCCCGAGATCATCACATTTGATGAACTCTTCGAAAGGGCAAAGTATATTGTAATGCATTCGGAACCGGAAAAATTGCGTAACGGGTTGCCTCCCGAAGTGCCCACAACCTCTCCATACGAGGAAGATATACCCTTCTAATGTCAGAGTCACAATGTGAGCGAATCATCGAATCCAGCGGTAATGTTTTCGCCGATCTCGGTTTCGGCGCTGAAGAGGCAGACGTCTTGCAAACGCGGGCCAGACTCATCGTCGATCTGAAGGAGTATCTGCAAGCAGCTAAGACAAAGCCCATTCAGGCTCGCTATTTCGACAGGGAAGGTGTGCTGCATCTTCTGCTAAAGGAGGGCGAGGAAAGCGACCACTTCGAGTTTGATCCCGATGTGATAGCTGAACTCAACGCAGAAGGTGATTTGATTGGTCTGGAATTCATCGGCAATCGCGGCGACGCGCTCGACTCGTTGCAGAAGCGTTGCCGGGAATTGACCGCAAAACAGCGAAGCGATCTACTTTCGGATGAGGAACAGATGGAGTTGGATGCACTTATCGATCGGATTGAAGGGCACAATATCCAGCAGATTGGGTTTCTGGCGCAGTGCGCCGAACTGACCGGAATGTCGCTGGATGCGGTGATGTCGGCGCTAACGTTTGAAACGATCAAATGGTGATCTATGGCAATCCTGCGCCCCGCGGGGGACTTTGACCGCACCTACCGACAGGATATGGCCCTGCTGCGCCGCCCCTGGCACTACGCGCTGCTGGCCCTGGCCCTGCTGGCCGCCTATACGCTTCCCTTGTGGGGCAGCGCGTATGTGGTCAGCACGGCCAACCGCATCACCTATACAATTGTGGCCGTGCAGGGGCTGAATGTGCTGACGGGCTATACCGGGCAGATTTCCCTGGGCCAGGCCGCCTTTATGCTCCTGGGCGGCTACTTCTCCAGCCTGCTGGTGATCCACGCGGGTTTTTCCTTCTTCATCGCCCTGCCCGTGGCCGCGCTGGCAACCGGGCTGGCCGGGCTGCTCTTTGGCCTGCCCTCCCTGCGGGTGAAGGGCTTCTATCTGGCCATGGCAACCCTGGCCGCCCAGTTTATTATCCCCTGGCTGACCCGCCACACCTTCACCGACTACCTGGGCGGATCCTCCGGGCGCATCAGCGTGCCCGTGCCCCAGGTGGGCGACTTTCTCTTTAACGAAGTGAGCCGCTACTTCTACATTTCGTTGACGGTGCTGCTGATTACGACGGTGCTGCTCTTCAACCTCTCCCGCACCCGGTTGGGCCGGGCCTTTGTCAGCGTGCGCGACAACGACCTGGCCGCGGAGCTGCTGGGGGTCAATCTCTTTACCTACAAGCTGCGCGCCTTTTTTATCGCGGCGATGCTGGCCGGCGCGGCCGGCGCGCTCAAAGCCCATAGCCAGCGGGGCGTGGGCACCGAATTCGGCTACGGCCTGCAAGAGTCGATTCTCTTTCTGGGGATGCTGGCCATCGGCGGGCTGGGGACGAATCTCGGCCCCTTTCTGGGGGTGGTGACGGTTCTGCTGCTGGAGGACGCGGCGGGGCTGGCGGGGAGTCAACTGGCCGCGCTCTTCCCCAGCGAAGCGGCCCGGCTGCTCACTTCATTTCGCCCGATTTTCTTCGGCCTGATTCTGATGCTATTCCTGATCTTCGAGCCGCGGGGGTTGGCCCACCGCTGGCAATTGCTCAAAGCGGGCTGGCGGCTGCGGCCCTTTGCCCGGTAGGGAAGGCAAAAGGGGAAGGTAAAAGTCGCTTGCTATGCAGGCGTATAGATGGCTACTTCCCGTTCCAGCCGATCTGCCAGACGGTCTTTCTCGGTTTCCAGATCGTAGCGGCTTTGCAGGTTGAGCCAGAAGCGCTCGGAGAGGCCGAAGTAGCGGGAGAGACGCAGGGCCGTGTCCGGTGTGATGGAACGTTTGCCGTGTACGATTTCATTGATGCGGCGGGCAGGCACGCTAATTTCCCTGGCCAGCCGGTACTGGCTCAGACGCAGAGGTTCGAGAAACTCCTCCAGCAGTATTTCGCCGGGATGAATTGGCGGAAGTTTGGGGTCAGTCATTCGCGTGCCGCTCCTTACCAAAATGGAACCACGAAGACACGAAGGCGCAAAGCAGATCTGTTTTTCTTCGTGTCTTTGCGTTTTTGTGGTTGACTTGTCTGCATTGTAGACCTTCCACTTGCCACTTGCCACTTGCAACCTGCCACGTGCCACTTTTCACACATTCAAAGGAGAATCCCGCAATGAAACGCACACTGTTGTTGACCGTTCTACTGCTGGCCGCGCTGCTGCTGGCGGCCTGTCCCGCAGCCGCACCATCCGCCCAGGAAGCCGCACCCGCCGCCGCGGCTGAGCCGACCAAAGCACCCGAACCGGAGCCGACCAAAGCACCCGAACCGGAACCCACGAAGGCGCCGGCGGAAGAAGCTGCTGTCGCGGCC
>JACQGT010000178.1 GCA_016199425.1 Chloroflexota bacterium | reverse complement strand
CCTACTATACTGTTTGGGCAGCGCAGCGTCATATCGATCACTGGGGATCTCAACAACAAAGACACAAAGACACAAAGGAAAGATAATGACTCTCTCTGCTGTGATGAGTGCCCTCACCGACGTGCCCGCGCCGCCTGCGGGCAAGCCCCGCCAACGTCTCTTTATCCCCGGCCCCACGGACGTACATCCGGAGGTCTTGGCTGCTCAGACTCGCCCGATGATCGGCCACCGCTCCGACGCCTTCGAGTCGCTCTACGCCAGGTGCGAAGAACAGTTGAAACAGCTTTTTTTCACCGATTCCCGGGTCTATATCCTGGCCGCTACCGGCTCCGCCATGCACGAGGCCGCTATCCGCAATTGTGTGGGCGGGCGGGTGATCTGCTTTGTCAACGGTGCCTTTAGCCAGCGTTGGTACGACGTGGCCGTGGGCTGCGGCAAAGAGGCCGTCCGGGTCGATGTGCCCTGGTGTACGGCTGTCAAGCCGGAACAGGTGGCGGACGCCCTCACGCGGGCATTGGCCGACGGCCCGGTGGACGCCATTACCGTCGTCCACAACGAGACCAGTACGGGTGTCGCCAGTCCTGTGGACGAGATCGCGGCGGTCGTGCGCGTCATCAGCCCGCAGACCCTCGTCCTGGTGGATGCTGTTTCTTCGTTCAGCGGCACACGCATTCCCGTGGATGAGTGGGGGCTGGACCTCTGCCTCACTTCCAGCCAGAAGGCGCTGGCCCTGCCGCCCGGTCTGGCCTTTGCCGCGGTCAGTGACCGGGCGCTTGCCGCAGCCAGGACGGTCACGGGTCGGGGCTGGTATTTCGACTTTCTACTGCTAGAACGCTATTTGAAACGCAGCACGACCCCGGCCACTCCCGCCATCTCGCTGATGCAGGCGCTCGGCGTCCAACTCGACCGCATCTTTGCCGAGGGGGTGGAGGCGCGCTTTGCCCGTCACCACCGCCTGGCCGCGCGTACACGGGCCTGGGCAGCCGAAAAGGGGCTGGGGCTGATGGCCGAGGAAGGCTACTCCTCGCCAACGGTGACGACCGTCGCCAACACCTACGGCTGGGAGATCGAGGCGCTCAACCGCTTCCTGGCCGAGCGGGAGATGGAATTGTCCGACGGCTACGGCGACTACAAAGGCAAAGCCCTGCGCATTGCCCACATGGGCGAGGTGTGGGACGCGGATTTGGAGAGGCTGTTGGGCGCGGTGGAGGAGTTTGCCGGGTGGCGCTGAGAGTAAGAATATGGATCACAGAATTTGCGGATTTGATCTGCGCAAATCTGCGCTTTCTGCGTACTCTGCGTCCCGCTTTTTCATCATTGGAGAGATTCTATGGATTTCGACTTTTCTGACCTGAGCGACGAAGACCTCTTTTTGCAGATGCAGGATGACCTCTACGACGGCTTGCGGGATGAAGTGGTGGCCGAGACAAATGAGGGGCTGGCCCGGGGCTATACCCCCCAGGAGATTCTGGACAAAGGGTTGGTGGCCGGTATGGAGATTGTGGGTGTGGACTTCCGGGATGGCATCCTCTTTGTGCCGGAGGTGCTGATGGCTGCCAACGCCATGAAGGGTGGGATGGAGATTCTGCGCCCACTGCTCACCGAGACCGGCGCGGAGCAGCTCGGCAAAATGGTCATCGGCACGGTCAAGGGCGACATCCACGACATCGGCAAGAATCTGGTGGCGATGATGATGGAGGGCGCGGGTCTGGAGGTGATCAATCTGGGCATCAATGTGGATGCGGATATGTTCATCGCAGCCATCCGAGAGCATAAGCCGGATCTACTGGGGATGAGCGCGCTTCTGACCACCACAATGCCCTATATGAAAGTCGTCATCGACACCCTGGGCGAAGAAGGGATGCGAGACGATATTTATGTGATGGTGGGCGGCGCGCCTGTCACCGAAAATTTTGCCAAAGATGTGGGGGCCGACGCCTATGGCCGGGACGCAGCGGTGAGCGTGGACATCGCCAAAGCCCATCTCCTCAAGCGGCGTCAGACGGCCTGATGCTCTACCTGGTGGCGACCCCCATCGGTCATCTGGACGACATCAGCCTGCGCGCTCTGGAAACCCTGCGTGCGGTGGATGTGATCGCGGCCGAGGACACCCGCAAGACTGGCCGTCTGCTGGCCCACTTCGGCATCACAGCCAATCAGATTCCCTATCACGAACACAACGAGCAGCAGGCTGTCGAACGGATCGTCGGCCTGTTGCGGGCGGGGCAGTCGGTGGCGATTGTCACCAACGCGGGCACGCCGGGCATCTCGGACCCCGGCTACACCGCCGTGCGCCGGGCCATCGACGAAGGGCTGCCCGTCACGATGATTCCTGGCCCCACCGGGTTGGTGATGGCCCTCGTCCTCTCCGGTCTGCCCCTGCACAGCTTCACCTACCGGGGCTTTCCCCCCCGCAAGAGTGGCCAGCGTCGCCGCTTTCTGGAAGTGGACGCCTCCTCCCCTCACACCCTCGTTTTCTACGAAAGCCCCTACCGGCTGGCCGCCTTTCTGGCCGACGCCCTGGCCGTCTACGGCGACCGGCCTGCCGCCCTCGCCAACGATCTGACCAAACTCTACGAAAAGGTGGAGCGGGGCAACCTCTCCGAATTGCTGGCCGGGGTGGAAGGGCAGACGCTGAAGGGCGAATTTATCGTCGTTATCAGTGGAGTGTAGCAGCGCCAACGTTCGATTCGCTTGTGCTCCCCTCCATCATCCGGCGTAGGGTTGGCCCGTGCAGCCAGAGAGCCAGGGCCAGCATTGCAACGCTGACCAGCAGCAGGAAGGGCGCGGTGGCAAAGACTCTGCTCAACAGCCCCGCGGTCAGGTAGTAGATGTGGATGGCGAAGGGAACCCAGAAAACCACCTCCGGCAGCTCTGAACGGTTCAGACGTGGACGCACAGCCCGCACGATAAGGAGCGCCACCAGCAGCGTTCCCCATACCACTTCGCTCTGGATGGCTTCGGGAACCCCCGCAGTGATCAGACGGTTCGTCCCCAGCACGCCGACCACCCCCACAACAATCGCACCCAGGGGGCCAAGCCAGCGGGCCGACCAGCTCCCTGAACGGGTCAACCAGCGGATGCCCACGGAAAACGAGAAGACCACCCAGAACCAGGCCCAGAAGTTGGGGTAAGGCACGCCGAAATACTCGTACTCCAGCCCCTGCCCCCAATCCCAGAAGCCCAGACGGATGGCGATGGCGTCCATCGCCAGGTCGATGTTGAGCGCCAACAGCCCGTCCAGCACAGGTCTGGCCCAGCCGGGCATGGCCGCGGCGTCGGAAAAGAGACGCACGCTGTAGATGATCACCCCCCAGCCGATGCCGATGGCAACCGGCACCTCCCCGCCCAGCATCAGCGCAAAACGGCCATAGGAATAGGCGTGCAACTGCTGGATTGTCGCCCATTCCAGGAGCAGGCCGAAGCCCACCCCGGCCAACAATTGCCAGACACGGGCCGGGCCGCCCGCTTGCCAGGCGTGGCGAGCGCAGAGAGCCAGAAGGACGAGCATCAGAAGATCGAAAGTGAGAAAATAGGCGTTTGGCATGGCGGTACTCGCTTTCGTGGATGGAATGGTGGGATTGCAAGACAGGCTGATTTTCGCGTGTTTCCGCTGATTCGTCAACGCGCGTGTCGGCGTAGCGCAAGCTGTCAGCTTGCGTTACAATATGACCGCGAATCAGAGGATTGCGCGAATGGCTGCTCGCGTGGATCGATGGCATACGCGAGGGCGCACTCTACCGGCCAATCATTGGCGTTTTCCTCCCATTCGCGGTCATTCGCTGTTACATTTCACGCCGATGTAGCGCACGCTGTTAGCTTGCCGCGTATTCCTGCAACTTCTCCTGCACCCACGCATTGATCAGCGCGGTCAGCGGCACACCTTCCCGTTCCGTCGCCCTTTGCAGCAGATCGTCCTCCGTATCGGAGAGGGTAATGACATACTCCGCACGGGGATGCTCGGCGATGGTCATCTCGACCGGCGTCAGGTACTCGGCGTAGTCTGTGACGTCGTGGGTATCCCAGAAGTCGGCCATCTTCTCGAACGAGTCGAAGGTTTCGGGTAGTGGGTCAACAGCGGCTTTATCGTTTTCCATATCGTCGTCTTTCTTTCTACGTAAAAAATCAGGACACGGATTCACACGGATGGATAGGATTTTCACGGATTCAAATCAGTTCTTCGTGCGCCGTCGAGCGCCACGGGGGACGAAAAAGCAAATCCGTAAATTCTGTCATCCGTGTTCTACTTTTCAGAACAGCGCAGATCAATTGAGATCAGGAGAATCTGCGTCCCGTCTGGATCAGGCGATCTCCGGCCTTCTATCTGCTGCTGGTCTATTCCTGGAATCGAGTGACCCCCAAAAGTTGACAGAGAGCCTACCCATCCTCCATACTTTCTCGTTGGCGAAAAGTGTTTCGCGTTGAATATCTTCCGGGCTAAGAGTGCGACTTGGCTCAACTGGAGTCAAAGGAGTACTCTATGAACTTTGCCGATTTTTCTCTCGATGGCCGGCTGAACGGGGCCATCGACGCTGTGGGCTACACAACGCCCACCCCCATCCAGGAGCAGGCCATCCCCGTCATCCTCGCCGGGCGGGATGTGCTGGGTCTGGCCCAGACGGGCACGGGCAAGACCGCCGCCTTTGCCCTGCCCATCCTCCAGCGCCTGCTCCGGGGGCCTTTACGCCAGGTGCGGGTGCTGGTTGTCGCGCCCACCCGGGAGCTGGCCGAGCAGATTCACCAGACTTTCGTCGATCTGGGCAAGAACACAAAAATTCGCAGCACCCCCATCTACGGCGGCGTGAGCAAACGCCCCCAGTTGGCCAGCCTGCGCAACGGCGTCGAGATCGTCGTGGCCTGTCCGGGCCGGTTGCTGGATCACATCGGCGAGCGCGACATCGACCTTTCGAAGGTGGAGGTGCTGGTGCTGGACGAGGCCGACCGCATGTGCGATATGGGCTTTCTGCCTGACATCCGCCGCATCCTCACCCACCTGCCCAAAGCGCGCCAGACCCTCTTCTTCTCGGCCACAATGCCCGACGACATCCGCCAGCTTTCGGCGGAGATTCTGAACAACCCGGCCACCGTGCAGATTGGGATGATTGCCCCGGCGGAGACCGTCTCCCACGCCATTTACCCCATCCCCGAAAAGTTGAAGAACAAACTCCTCCTGGCTATGCTGACCCAGACCGCCACAGGCCGGGTGCTGGTCTTCACCCGCACCAAACGGCGGGCGCGCAATCTGGCCCTGTTGCTGGTCAACGAAGGCTACAATGCCTCTGCCCTGCAGGGAAATATGGCCCAGAACCGCCGCCAGGAGTCTATCGATGGCTTCCGGGAGGGCAAGTATGACGTTCTGGTGGCGACGGATATCGCGTCCCGGGGCATCGATGTGAGCGACATCTCCCACGTCATCAACTTCGACAT
>JACQGT010000255.1 GCA_016199425.1 Chloroflexota bacterium | reverse complement strand
TCTGCGTTCATCTGCGTAAATCTGCGTCCAAAATTTCATCATCTCGTTGACCAGTACAGAAAACCACGATTTTGTCAGAGTTTTGCTGACCCAAATACCCGTTCTTGTTTTGGATTCAGCCTGTATACGAACATCTGTTGAAATCTATCAACGTCTAAAAGCAAGCAACCAACTTATCCCTCTGCCCGACATTTTTATTGCAGCTACTGCAATCACGCATAATCTACCGTTGCTTACACTAAATCAGAAGCATTTCGCTCGAATTATCCAATTGAAGCTTTACCAAGAGGGAGATTAATCTACAATGGCATTACCCGTCTACGACTTCCGCACAGATGTACGCAACATTCTGGTTACGCCCGAAATCCGCTCGCGCTTTCTCAAATTTGAAGTGGGCACGGTGGCCCAGCGCCACTCCCACGATCTGGGCCACGAGATATTCCTGATCCTCTCGGGCCGCGCCGAGTTTGAGATCGACGGCGAAAAGGCTGAACTGGGGCCGGGTCAGCTATGCATCGCGCGCACCAATCAGCACCATCAGGTGCGCGTGCTGGGCGACGAACCCATGACAATGTATCTTTCGGTTACACCGCACATTCAACCTACCCATACGATGTGGAGCAACGATGGCTGGGGAGACGACACGCAAAAGTTGCCGCCCCGCTTTGTCAGCAATAGTTCCTACGACGTGCCGGTGGACAACACGACACCCACAGTCGATCTCATTGACCGCCACGTGGCCGCTGCCGATGGTGTGGCTGCCGCGGTGCAAGCCAATACCCAACAGCAACACGAACTGGCCGCGACCTATCTGCAAGCCATCGCCGACGGCGACAAAGAAGCCGCCATCCAGGCGCGCAACGCCATGTGGTCTGCCCTCTCCCAGGTCTTCCACAGCGTGGCCGCCTGGGGTCAGGTGTGGAACGAGTTTGCCGCCCGCACGGTGGATGAGACACAATAGTGAACAGTAATCAGTGAGCAGTGTCGTCAGCGTCACTACCCACTGATTACTGATTACTGCTCACTCCTCACTGACAAATACCCAATACCGAATATCCAACACCCAGGAGTACCCCCATGCCCCCCATCAAAATCGGTGTCATCGGCTGCGGCGCGATTGCCCAGGTCCACCACATGCCCAATCTGACCGACCTGCCCCAGCTTTTCCTGGTCACAGCCGTCTGTGATATTTCGGCGGGTGCGGCCAGCTATATTGCCGAACGTTTCCACGTTCCCCAGCGCTTCACCGACTATCGCGACCTGCTGGAGACGGACGTGGAGGCGGTGCTGCTCTGCCAGAGCGACCCCAAGACGCAGGTGGCTATCGATGCCTTCGACGCGGGCAAGCACGTCTTCATCGAAAAGCCCGTCTGCTTCTCTCTGCAAGAGATGGACGCCATTCTCGCCAGCCAGCAGCGGGCGGCAACCGTCGGGCAGGCGGGCTATATGAAAGTCTACGACCCGGCCTTTGAAGCAGCCAAGCAAGAGGTGGACGGTATGGAGAACGTCCGCTTCGTCCAGATCAACCACCTGCACCCGGACAACAGCCTGCATCTGAAGCAATTTCACCTGGAGCGCTTTGACGACATCCCCGCCGAGGCCAAAGCCGCGGTGGAGACGGCGCGCAAAGCCGCTGTGTACCAGGCCATCGGCGAGGTGACACCAGAGGTGGTACACGCTTTTCATTTGATGTGCGGCTCGCTGATCCACGACCTCTACGGCCTGCGGGCGATGATGGGAATGCCGGAGCGGGTGGTCAGCACGGAAATCTGGCAGGAGGGCCGCGCCGTCTCTGTGACGCTGGCCTATGCCAACGGCGCGCGCTGTGTGGCGTCCTGGGTGGACCTGTCCAATCTGTGGGATTTCAAGGAGACGCTGGAAATTTATGGGGATGACAAGCGGGTGGTCGTCTCCTACCCGACCGGTTTCTCGAGGGGTATTCTCTCGACGGTCACTGTGCAGGCCACGGATGCCAACGGCGTAGCTTATCGCAAGGAGCCGGCGGTGGACTGGGAGAGCGCGTTCAGCCGGGAGATGCGCCACTTCTACCGCTGTATCCGGGAAGGCATCCCCTGCCGCACGCCCCTCACCGACGCCCGTCTGGACGTGGGGCTGATTATTCAGATGATCGAGCGCTATTTGGGAAAATAGGAGAAATCTCCCGCAGAGGCGCTGAGACGCAGAGAAGGAAGCGGAGCGGTATGCTTTTTTCTCCGCGCGTTTGCGTCTCTGCGGGAGTCATGCTATAGAGGTGATCACTATGCCCACTCCATACAAACCCTTTCTAGTGGACTGGAACGGCGCGCAGCGAGTTCTGTGCATTCCGGAATCCAATCTGAGCGCCGAGATCCGCATGACTGACTTCCCCCCGCTGCCGGATCCGTGGCTGGCGATTCAGACAGCCCTGGAAAATCCCCTCGATGCTGCACCGATGGCCGACAGCCTGCGTCCGGGGAACAAAGTGGTGTTGATGACCGGGGATCGTTTTACGGACGAAATGTTGGGTACACGGGGCGGGCTGGGCCACAAACTGTTGGACTATCTCAACCGCCTGGGGGTGCCAGACGGGGACGTCACCCTCGTCTATGCGCCGGGCAGCCATCCTACCCCACAGTGGCAACAGCGGTTGGGTGCGAGCCTGATGGGTCGGGTGCGCTGCATCGTCCACGACTGCTTTGACGAGGCCAGCCTCACCTATCTGGGTGTTACCAGCCAGTGGACGCCGGTCTGGATCAACCGGGAGGTGGTGGAGGCCGACTACCGCATCGGCATCGGCGAGATCAGCCCCAACCTGCAAGGTGGCTGGTGCGGCGGCGGCAAAATTATCCTGCCTGGCGTGGCCGGCTGGGATACCATCGAGCAGAATCACTACGGGGTGGTCAAGGAGATCAATCCCCTGGGGCTGACCGACGGCAACCACATGCGCCGGGACATGGAAGAGGCCGCGGGCATGGCCCATCTGGAGATGAAAGTGGACGTGCTGGTAGACAGCCGGGCACGGGTGGTGGATGCCTACGCCGGCCACTTTGTCGCCGAGCATCGCCGGGCCATCCGCGAACGGGGGCGGGCTATCTGGATGACCAAAATGGATGCGGCGGACATCTACGTACTCTACCCCGGCGAGGGCTTTGAGCGCCATCTCTCCTCCGCTTTCTTTATCCGCATGGAAGGGGCCGAACTGGGCGTCAAAGAAGATGGCGTCATCAT
>JACQGT010000167.1 GCA_016199425.1 Chloroflexota bacterium | reverse complement strand
GGCCCCAACAGAGCCAGCACCTGCCCCGGTTTTACATCGAAGGAGACGCCACTCAACACCCGGTGGGGCTTGCTGTAGGAAAAGCTCACATTCTCGAAGCGCAGATGGCCCTGCACCGGTGGCAAAGCCTGCGCGCCCGGCTCGTCCTGCACCTGAGATTGGGCGTCCAGAATCTCGAAGATACGTTCGGCAGAGGCGCCGGCCTGGGCAATGGCGGGGATAATCATCCCGAAGCGGCGCACTGGCCCCGCCATCTGGGCCAGATAGGTGGTGAAGGCGATCAGATCGCCTAAGGTAATCTGATTGCGGATGACCAGCAGCCCGCCATACCAGAGGATAAAGACTGTGGCCGCGTTGGCGATCAGGTCCATCAACGGGATATTGACTGCCTGAATCCGGGCCGCCTCTGCCGAGAGGTCGAACCAGTTCCGGTTCTCCTTCTCAAAGCGCTCGATCTCCTCGTCCTCTTGGGCAAAGGCTTTGACGATGCGTGCGCCCCGCAGATTTTGTTCCAGGCGGGTGGTCAGCACCGCCATCTGCTGCTGGATGGCCAAAGAGAGGGGGCGAAAGCGGATACCGAAGGCGGTGGCTTGCCAGGCCAGCAGGGGCATTGTCAACAATGCGAGGAATGCCAGTTGTGGATTCATCACCAACAGAGCGATGGCCGTGCCGATGAGCAGCACTACCGCGTTGACCAGTCCCAGCACCGCCCGCCCGGTGAGAAAGCGGATGCGCTCCACATCCTGCATGGCCCTTGAGAGCAACTGGCCCGATTCCGTGCGGTCGTGGTAGGCAAAGGAGAGATGGCTGAGCTGATCCAGCAGGCCGTTGCGCAGATCGTAGGCTACACTCTGGGAAGCCATCTCCGTCCAGCGCCCCTGCAAGAATGTGAACAGCCCGCGCACGACCGTCAGCCCCAGCAGAGCCAGCACCGACCAGGTGAGCAGCCAGGTATCCCCCGCACCGATGCCCCGGTCAATAATCCAGCGGATAAACTGGGGCGTGGCCAGGGTAATGAGCGTGATGGCGACCAGCGCGCCGTAGGACCCGCCGGTGAGCTTCCAATAGGGGCGGAGCAAGAGAAGCGCGCGCCAGAGATAATGGCGGTGTTCGGCCGCGGGCCCTGCAACGGAGAGTTGAACTTCGGTGGTTGTTGTGGTCATCGATACAAATCCGGTTTAGAAGGAGGGTGAATCTGCAAGGATTGTACCACAAGAGGCGAGGATTGGATAGCGCGTTTTACGGTCGGGTTTATTTCAGATTGGGTGTACAATTGCTCCCCGCCGGCCCGTGACCGGCGGCGGTCGGGTCACGGACCCGACCGGAGCGCCTCCACCCTTCCGGGAAGGTGATCCGTAGTCCCATCTGATCCGGTTTAGGCCAATTGGCGCACGCGGGGCATTTTGTAGAAGATGACGGCCATCAGGGCCAGGGCGATCAGCGCGCTGACGGAAATCGTCTGGCTGATGCCCCACACTTCCGAGAGCGCGCCGATGGCGAGATTGCCGAAGGGGGCCAGGCCGAAGAATGTGAGGGTGTAGAGGCTCATAATCCGCCCCCGCATCTCATCTACAATTTGCGTCTGCAACAGTGTGTTGATCAGCGTAAACTGGCCCATAAAGCCGATACCCAGCAACACTGCCAGGGCCAGCGTCAGGGGATAGATGGGGTTGAGCGCAAAGGCAAGCAGGACGAGAGGATAGACCAGAGCTACCCGCTTCAGCCAACGCCCCCGGCTGCCCCTGTCCCCGTAACGGGCGATGAGCACCGCCGCCGAGACGGCCCCAATCCCGGAGGCCATATTGATAGCCCCGTAGGCCCCCGCTCCCTGGTGCAACACCCGATCCACAAAGGCGGGCAGAACGGTGTTGTAGGTGATGCCGAAGAGGCTAAGACTGAGCGCAATCAGCAGCAGCGCGGCCACTTCGCTTGTGCGTATGGCATAGGCCAGGCCGCTGCGCAACTGCCGCCAGGCGGCCATCTGGCCGTTGCGGGGGCGGGCAGACGGCAGACGCATGGCCAATAGCCCGCCGATCACCGCCAGGAAGCTGAACCCGTTTATCAAGAAACACCAGCCGGCGCCGAAGGCCACCAACAAAAAGCCAGCGATGGCCGGGCCAATGACCCGGGCTGAATTGAAGGTCATCGAGTTGATGGCGATGGCGTTGGGCATATCCTCCCGGCCCACCATTTCCACCACAAAGGCCTGGCGCGCCGGACCATCAAAGGCGTTAACAATTCCCATGCAGACGGTCAGCACCAGCACGTGCCAAACCTGAACGATACCCGAAAAGGTGAGCGCTGCGAGGATGAAGGCCAGAAGCATCGAGCAGCTTTGGGTAATCACCATCAGTTTGCGCTTCGAGACGCTATCAACTATCACACCACCCCAGGGGGTAATGAGCAGCGCGGGCACAGCCGAGGCAAACCCGACAACGCCCAGGATCAATTCGGATTGGCTGAGTTGATAGACGAGCCAGCCCTGGGCAATAATCTGCATCCACGTGCCCATTGTGGAGAGAGCTGGCCGACGATGTACAGACGAAAATTGCGGTGGCGCAAGGCATTCAGC
>JACQGT010000165.1 GCA_016199425.1 Chloroflexota bacterium | reverse complement strand
TTCGCCGCCCCCACGCCCACATTGCCTATCATTTTGCTGAGTGTCTTTGTGGGCGTTGGGTCTGGTGTGCTGGCCTTCTTTCTCTGTTTCGAGACCTTTGGCCTGGGCGCGGCGTGGAGCGCAGGGCTGACAGCGCTGGTGGTGATGGGGGCGGTCAGCGGTTCGGCGGCGTCTCTTTCCTGGCTCTATGACGAACGCACGGTCGGGATGAATGTGGGCTTTGGCTGCGGGTTGACGCTGCTGGTCGCGCTTTTCGCCGCCTTCTGCCTGCTGATGGGCCTCTTCGCCGGGACACTCGCTCTGACATTTGGATAAACGAACAGTATACGTGAGGCGTCGATCCTGTCCAGTAGAAACGTGAGGCGTGAAATGTGAAAACGTCCGGCGATCTCACGTTTCACGCCTCACGTTTCTTTGGGTCGCTCAATTGATCGCCTTTCACCACAATGGAATCTAATCATGCGGGCTATTCTCTTTCGCCAACACAGCCCCTCCCCCGCTGTCTATGAATATAGCACGGATACTCCCAAACCTGAACCGGGAGCGGGTGAATGGGCAGCCACGACGATTTTCTGGCTGTGATGGGGCTGGTCTTTGCAAGAAAGCTGCAACCGGTGGTAGATTCAGTCTACCCCCTGGCTGACTATCCCCAGGCCCTGGCCCGGATGATGGCGAACGAACATTTCGGGAAAATTCTCGTGGATAGTGAGGAATAAGCGTCTATGACCCAAGCCACTGCGGCTGTCTCGCCGAAAACACCCACTTCCCAAGAACGGGCCAAATCCTCCGGCCGGCGGCTCTGGGAGATTGACACCTGGCGCGGTCTTGCCATTGTATCGATGGTCATCTACCACCTGGCGTGGGACCTGCGCGCTTTCGCCGAAGTCTACATCGATCTCTTCAGCCCCTTCTGGTTCTACTTCCAGCGCTCGATTGCCTCCTCTTTTGTGCTGCTCGTGGGCATCTCCCTCACCGTTACTTACAACCGGGCGCTGCAGAAGCCGGATAGGACGAAAGGTCTCTACTGGAAGTTCTTTCGGCGCGGGCTGCTCGTCTTTGGCACGGGGCTGGCGATGGGTACTATTCTGCGTTTTCTAGGCGCGGGGCGCATCGATTTCGGTGTACTGCATATGATTGGCGTGTCGATACTCCTCGCTTATCCCTTCCTACGCTTCCGCTGGCTAAACCTGCTTTTTATCGCCATTCTGATGCCCCTGAGCTACTACCTGAAAACGATTCCAGTGACAACCGAGGCGTGGGTCTGGCTGGGGATGACCCCGCCTGGCTACGCGCCCCAGGACTTTTTCCCCCTGGTGCATTGGTTTGCGGTGGTGCTGATCGGCGTCTTCATCGGCAATTCCCTCTACACAAAGGGCGTGCGCCAATTCGCCCTGCGCGACTATTCGGCCTTTTTTCCGTTCAATCTATTGGGCTTTCTGGGCCAGCATTCCCTGCTCATTTACGTTATCCATCAGCCGATTCTGATTGGCATTTTGATGGCGACGGGCGTCGCCAATCTGGGCTTTTTCTAGTAAAACTTTACCGCGGAGACACGGAGGGCGCGGAGGAAACGCAGAGCTTCTTAAGTTCCGAGAAAATTTTTGGACGCAGATTTTCGCAGATGAACGCTGATTGCAGAGAGCAAATCCGTAAATTCTGAAATCCGTGTTCTAAGAACAACTCCGCGCCTCCGCGGTGAATCAATCTCGCATTTGAGGTGAATTTTTTGAGCACGAACAAAACGGACCCACGCATTGTGGAACTGCGCGAACGCAAGGGCGCAGCGCGTCAAGGGGGCGGCCCGGATCGCATCGCGGCCCAGCACGCCAAAGGCAAGATGACCGCCCGGGAGCGGATGGAATTGCTGCTGGACAAGGGCAGCTTCAAAGAGATGGATATCTTTGTCACCCACAACTCCAACGAGTTTGGGCTGGACAAACAGCGCATCCCCGGCGACGGCGTTGTGACCGGCTACGGCACCCTGGACGGGCGGCTGGTCTACATCTATTCTCAGGATTTTACAGTGATTGGCGGCTCGGTCAGCTATGCCCACGCCCAGAAGATCTGCAAAATTATGGATATGGCCATGAAGAACGGCGCGGCGGTCATCGGTCTGAACGACTCCGGCGGCGCGCGCATCCAGGAGGGTGTCCACAGTCTGGCCGGCTATGCGGAAATCTTCTATCGCAACGTCATGGCCTCCGGCGTTGTGCCTCAGATCAGCCTGATTATGGGGCCATGCGCGGGCGGCGCTGTCTACAGCCCGGCCATCACCGACTTTGTGGTGATGGTGAAAGACACCAGCCATATGTTCGTCACCGGGCCGGATGTGGTGAAGACGGTGACCCACGAGGAGGTAACCTTCGAGGAGTTGGGCGGCGCGTCGGTGCATGGCAGCAAATCCGGCGTGGCCCACTTCACCGGAGATAGCGAGGCAGACGCCATCTTCCTGGCTCAGCAGTTGATGAGCTATCTGCCCAACAACAATATGGAAGACCCACCCTTCGTGCCGCCCACGGACGATCCCCTGCGCCAGGACGAGGAATTGGATTCCATCGTGCCGGACAACCCGAATAAGCCCTACGATATGAAGGAGATCATCAAGCGCATTGTGGATGGCGGCCAATTCCTGGAAGTCCACCAGCACTGGGCGCAGAATGTGATCGTCGGCTTTGCCCGGCTGGGGGGGCGTTCTGTGGGGATTGTGGCCCAGCAGCCGTCGGTGCTGGCCGGTGTGCTGGATGTGGACGCCAGCCAGAAGGCGGCCCGCTTTGTGCGCTTCTGCGATTGTTTCAACATTCCGCTGATTGTGCTGGAAGATGTGCCCGGCTTTATGCCCGGCCTGAATCAGGAGCACGGCGGCATCATCCGCCACGGGGCCAAATTGCTCTACGCCTTTGCCGAGGCAACTGTGCCGAAAATGACCGTCATCATCCGCAAGGCCTATGGCGGGGCCTATTGTGTGATGAACCCCCGCCATCTGGGCGCGGATATGGTGCTGGCCTGGCCCAGCGCGGAGATCGCGGTGATGGGGCCGGAGGGCGCGGTCAACGTCATCTTCCGCCGGGAGATCGCCGAGGCAGCCGATCCCGTGGCCCGCAAGAACGAGCTGGTGGCCGACTACCGGGAACGTTTCGCCAACCCCTACGTGGCCGCGGCCGCGGGCTTTATCGACAATGTGATCGAACCCCACGAAACGCGCCCGCGGCTCATCAACACCCTGGAAATGCTCCAAAACAAGCGGGAGCAGTTGCCAGCCAAGAAGCACGGGAATATACCGTTGTAGAGGTTGCAAGTGGCAAGTTGCAGGTGGCAGGCGAAAGGATGATACCACCGGTCTATCTTACATGACAACTTACGGCACTTTCGTTCTTCTACAATTGCTCGATTTTCTCGGATTTTTCGCTACGAATTCGCTGCAAAAGAACCTTCAAGCCCTTAGAAGCACGAAAAATAGCCCAGATGTTCTGTATGATTCGGTATAGATGACGAAATTTCTGTGGCTATTCGCACTCGCACATCGGCTTCTGTGGGCAAATCGGACTCAAATCCGCAGCCGAGAAATCGTCCCTTCTGTGTCGTAAGAAAAATCGTAAGATAGCCCGATGGTATCAAAGGATGATGAGATGATGTGACACTGGACATCATCCCATCATCTCTTCCCTACCCACCCACGCCATCTGTCCCGCCAACGCGACTACCCAATAACTCCTAACTCAAAACTCATAACTCCCATGCCCCTACCCGAACTCGAATTTGAACTCTCCGCTTTTCAATACGAACTGATGAACTTCCCCGGCTTGCAGCAGGGGGAGTCGTTGTCGCTGGTGCTGGAGGGGGGCATTCTGTTGCCGGACAGCGGGGCGGAGCGCTGGTACGCGGTACAGCCGGAGCCGCTGGAGAAGCGCTTTGTCCACGTCGGCCCGGCCATCTACGCCTTCGCCGGGCAGATCGTCGAGGCCGAGATC
>JACQGT010000164.1 GCA_016199425.1 Chloroflexota bacterium | reverse complement strand
GGAAAGAACTGCGTATGTTAACAATCAAAACTGATCTCGATCGAGGATGGGTATTGCCAACTTTCGTCCTTGAGCAATATCACGAGACTTTTTCGTTTATCCAGCGGCATATTGTGAAAGAGTGCTCCTGGAGTCAACTGGAAGTTGCGATCCGCAAGCGTCAAACCGCGTTCATGCAGGGATTCGGTACATATGTAGCCATTCTCCCTCAGTTGTGCAACCAAGTCGTAGGAGGGGATACCCATCGTTCGCTACCCATCACAGCGGCATGGAATCTTTGCGATCTCTCTTCTGACATCTTCGACGATTTGCAGGATCGAGATGGCAAGGATCATATCTGGAATCAATGGGAACCTGACGTGGCTATCTCCGTCGGACTCGGCCTGTTGTTTGCTGCCCAGCGCTGTTTAGCCGACAAAAGCATACCTGCAGAAGCAAGGGGGGAAATCGGACATCGATGGGCTGACACCGGCATATTTGCTGCCCAGGCACAGTCTATTCATCAGCGCAATCCGCTGACGACGAAGACGTATTTTGAACAGTTGATCGCAAAATCAGGAACGATCTTTTCTACTGCTGCCTGGGCAGGTGCATATGTGGGTGGAGCAACCGTGGCTGAACTAAGGGCAATTCAGGACTACGGCCTGGCCTTGGGCATTCTCATTCAAATTCGCGATGATTGCGTCGATCTGGCATCCACACAGATACTGAGTGATCTTCGTCGGGGTGTGTTTACATTGCCAGTTCTCTATGGGTTACAGCAGTCGCAGCACCCTCGCCATAGCCAGCTTGTGTCGCTGTGTCATACGGGAACAAAGTTGTCTGAGCCACAAGCATTGACAATTGTTGGGATACTTGATGAAATGCAGGCTCTACCTTTTTCGCTGGCAGTGGCAGGCACGTATATGTCAAAAGCTGTCTCTGCTTTGTCCTGTTTTGATGTAGACCAGAGCCGGTACTTGCGGGAGTATGCGCAATATGTGTTTGCCTCAATCGCTCCGCAGATTGACCCCAAAATTCTTACTAATGGTGTGATGGATAAGCAGGGTGGCGATCATATCGTGCAGAGGATTGGAGACACCTAGATGACGCTTGCATCACCAGCCCAGGCTGCGACAAGCCTCGCTGTTACTATCAGAAATCTAAACAAGCAATACAGGGCGGCACCACATCCGGCTGTCAATAACATCTCATTCGCAATCCTCGAGGGCTCTGTCCTGGCTTTACTTGGGCCAAATGGGGCTGGCAAGACGACGACGGTGAAGATGATTGCTGGTCTTGTCTTGCCCACATCTGGTGATGTCGACATTCTAGGTTGTAATGTCTTCTCCCAACGGGCGCAGGCCATTGCCCATGTCGGCGCCGTACTGGAAGGGGCGCGCAATCTCTATTGGCGGCTGTCTGCCTGGGAAAACTTGCTCTACTTTGGCAGCATCCGGCTTGTTCCTCGCCGTCAATTGATACAACGGGCCGACGAACTGCTGGCGCTCTTTGAACTGACTGCACACAAACACCAACCGGTGCGCGAATTCAGTCGAGGTATGCAACAGAAGTTGGCAATTGCCTGTTCCCTACTCCATGACCCCGCAATCCTCTTGCTGGATGAGCCAACCCTTGGTTTGGATGTCAAAGCGGCGAAAACGATTGAAGAAATCATTGGTTACCTGGCTTCTGAGCGACGCAAGTCAATTCTGTTGACAACACATCAAATGCATCTCGCGGAGGAAGTAGCCCATGACATCTTTGTGATGAATGAAGGTGTGCAGGTTGTATATGAGAGCAAGGAATCGCTTCTGAAACGATTCGATATGCAAGGGAAGATTGTTGATGTTGAATTATCTTCTTCCCCTGCCGAGGAGACACTGGCGCAACTTCGAAGTGCGTTCCCCAGTGTTGATCAACAAATGAATGGTGGTATCGAGACGCTCAGTTATTCCAGTCACAATCAGCAGGAGATGCTCACCTTTATCAACACCGTAGACACCCTTGGTTGTAGGATTGACAATATTCGATACAGACGGCCTACTTTAGAGGAAGTCTTTCTCACGCTGACCGAAAAGAAAACAACATGAAATGGGTACAAATCCTTGTCGCTGAAGCTCGCAGAGAACTGCACAGAAGTGTTGCCTACCGACTTGAATTTGTTGCCGACCAGGTTTTGTTCATTCTTGGCTTTCTGCTGCTATCCGGTCTATTCTACATTCTCAGCGATGGAGGGTATACAGAGAAGCAGCAGTTGATGTCGCTCGTGGGTTTCATTACTTGGCGCGTTGCGGATGGGGTGATCCTACGCTCTGTTTCCACTATCGACGAGGAAACTCAATGGGGAACGCTTGAGCAAATATGGTTGGCTCCCATACCCCCACGGTTGGTGTTTTTCTGCCGCAGCACGATCATCTTGGTGTCGTATATGTTACGCGCAATTTTCATAGCGGCCATTTTGCTGCTCAGCCTCAGGTTAACAATTCATTTCAGTATTTCGATGTTTGCTGTGTTTTTGTTGGCCCAGTTCGGCGTGATTGGAACCGCTTACATTCTGATGGGATTGCAGCTAGCGTTTAAGAGGACAGTGTCGCTCACGTTGGCATTTACGACATCACTCTTGTTTGTCACAGGTGCATTGGCCCCGATTGAACATGTTTACTGGCTTACTATCGCAGTGAGGTTTTTGCCACTTGGGCCTGGCATCCATCTTCTCCAGGCAGAGATCGAGCAACCACTGTCCATGATTCATCTTTGGCTCTCAAATGAGGGCATTTGGCTTGTCTGTCATTCGATTGTGTATCTGGTGCTTGGGCAGATCGTATTTGCATGGGGTGAAAGATACGCGCTGAATAGCGGGCATTTGGGACAGTATTAGGAGCTGGCTGTACGGATATGATAGTTGCCCTCGTCACTATATTCAAAGCAGAAACACGACGGCAGTTTCGTCAGAACTGGTCCTATCGCTTTGAGATGATTGGTGAAGTCGCCTTGTGGCTGATCGCATTTCCGATGATGATGCTCATTTTTGAGTCCATTGCCAGTAGTTATGACAAACCGGCACAGACTGCTTCATTGTTTGGCTTTCTCACCTGGGATTTGTGTCTCGGTGTCATGGTTGTCACAACCCGTGAGATTACGCAAGAGAGCAAGCAGGGAACGTTGGAAACGGTGTTCCTATCACCTGTCGATCCCTTGTTACTATTTTCAGCACGCACAGGTGCAGCCTTTACACTTAGGTCTGTGCGCTCAGCACTACTCGGCATACTTCTGGCACGGATACTTGGATTACATTTTCAGATGACAAGCGTTGTTTTAGGTCTTATTGGGATCATGATTGGCGGCGCATTTGGCCTGAGCCTATTACTTGGCGGTATTGCCTTTGTGCATAAGGAGATAGGCTCCGTGATTGGTGTGGTGTCCCTGCTGGCGACACTCGCCACGGGCGCGCTGGTTCCATTGAACAGTCTGGGGATATTGTTTCTTATCCTTAAGCTGGTAGTTCCGTTTACGTGGGGTATTGATGCCATCCGTTTCACCATTATCGGGGTGCCCCCTGGACAACCGACTGTCGAGAATCTCACCTGGCTTGGTCTCATTCTGCAGATGGCTATACTTCTGACGCTTGGTGTGGTTATGTTCAAGCGGGGGTATGAACAGGCAAGAAAGAGAAATCTGCTGGGCAGCTACTGATTTCCTTGCTTGTAGCCCCAGCCTCCCGGCCAGGTGCAAGGGGAGGGCCCATCTGCCGCCCCCTCTCCCCCCGGCTTCCCGCCTGGGCCTCCCGGCCACGGGCAGAGGGGCGGGCGCAAGGGCCAGGGGCGCAGAGCGCCGAACAGGCGTCAGCGGTCAGGTATCAGCGGTCAGCGAATAGCAGATGACAGGTCGTCAGAGGGCAGAGAGTGGAGGTGGGCACATCTTCGTCTGACGCCTGATCGCTGTGTGCGGTTGGCTGAAGGCCAGAAGGGAAGAGGGCAGGGGACAGAGGGCAGAAGAGGTCGGACTTACTCTGAGAGCCGAAAACTGAAGCCTGAACGCTGGGCGTGGTTGGTCTAGCGACCAGGAGGGAAGCGGGCAGGTATCAGATGGCAGGGGGCAGAGGGAATCACACTTCTTCTGATGGCTGAAAGCTGAGGCCTGAACGCTGGGCGTGGTTGGCTGAAGGCCAGAAGGTAAAGGGGAGAGGGTCGGTATTCATGTGCCGTCCATACCAGACCACTTTTCCCGCCACTTCAGTGTGCGGTTGTGGCATGATATAGTTGAACAGATTTCCCCATTTCACAGTAAAGGCAGGCACGGTATGAAGATCTGGATGGACGTGATGCGCGACATCGAACACGTGATGGACGATAATGAGCGGATTTTCGATGGCTGGGCCGCAGGCGGCATTGATGGTCTCGTGATTGGGCCACTCTTCTTCAACCAACCCAAGTTGATGCCAGGAACCCGTTTTGAACCAGACCGGCAACCGCTTGCGTGCTTTGCTCCCAATCCGCGGGTCTACCAACAGTTCGGCGTGCTGACGCCCACCGATCCCGTGGCAGAGATACAACAACAGCGTCGGTTCGACAAGATGCTACAGTCTGCCAAAGACCGGGGCTGGGCGGTTTGGCTCTTTCAGGCTTCGGCCGGCGCAGGTTCCGATGCCAAAGGAAATCCGATTGTGGATGACCAGACCCAGCGTGCGCTCGCAGCGCGTATGGTGGACACCTTACAACACTATCCGATGGTAGATGGAGCGATTATGGATGGGCCTGAGTGGGGCTATGAGATCGCTCCCCACCATATGAATCACCGCTCCTACATCTTCAACGACCTGCCCGCAAGCGTCGAGACCAAGTGCCAGGAACTGGGCTACGATTACGCAGCGCTGGTCGCAGCCAAAGATCGGCTCTTTGCCAATCTCCACGCGCTGAAGCGTTCCAACATCACGCTACACGCCCACGGTGGTCTGCTGGGCGGCGCACGGCTGTTGCAAGGCGACCCAGACCTCTTCGCCTGGCTGCAATTTCGGGTTGATTCGTTGACCGCCTTCTTTCAAAGCATCCGTACCCAAGTGGACGGCGCGCTGAATTATCCCATCAAGCTGGGAGTCGGCCCACGCTCGGCGGCCTTCGCCCCCCTGTGTGGCTACGATTTCGTGCGACTGGCCGAATTTTTGGAAATACTCCTGCCCAAACATTATTTCTTCCAACGGGGTTTTGACGGTATGTTAGGGACAATCTACCGCTATGTTGAGACTCTCGTCCAGTGGAATCCAGGATTGCAGGATGATGAGGCACTGGCGGTAGTCAATGCACTCTTCGGCCTGACCCTGCCCAATGTATCGAACAGAGACGATCTGGAAAGCGCACTCTCGCCGGAATTCTTCGCCCAGATTGTAACCAGAGAGACCGTTCGCGCCCTGGGCGCGGTTGATGATCCGGAGCGCATTGTGCCCTGGGTGGACACGGGGCGCTGGCCCCACGACGGCGATCCCATGTCAGCGCGGGACCTGCTGATGTTGCTGCAATCCGCAGAATCAGCGGGGCTGAAGAGATTTCTCTATCATCATCACGGTAATCTGAGTGCGGGGGAATGGGCTGTCATCAGCCGTTTTTGTGGAAAGCCATGGAGCGCGCTGGAGAGCAGCTATCAGCCTCCAGATATGGCTGTTCTGTAGTTGGCTGTGAATGGAGTATTGGATGGTTTTGATGGCGAGCGATTGGCGGTACGGAGGTACTGGAGACACTGGCTGAGGCCCACGCGCTTTCCGATCGTTCGAATTTAGCCCGATTCAAGCAGATGGCAGGTTGCTATCGACTCCTGGGAAACCCGCTGTTATAGTGACGACTTCAAATAGCGGTTCATCCAGGCAACCGCCTCCAGGCCGATGTTGACCGGCTGGGTCGCGCCGGGAAGACTCGGCCCGTGGCCTGCGCCGGGGACACGAATCAACTGGACGGGAACGCCCGCAGCAGCCAGGGCCGCGGCAAAGCGCTCCGACTGGGCGATGGGCACGATGTCGTCCTGCTCGCCGTGGATGAGCAGGAACGGGGGGCTGTCGGCGCAGACGTGGGTGATGGGCGACGCTTCTGCGATGATGTGCTCTTCCTGGGAGGCAGGAGAGGCATCGGGCTGGTGGCGCACATCGAGAAAATGGGGGGCCTGCATACGCCGGAAATCGGTGGGCGCGGCACGAGCTACCACACACTGCACTCTGGCACTTACCCGGTTGATGGGACTCTCGTCTTCCCCATCGCCCTTGCCATCCAGCACCCCCAGCAGACTGACCAGATGGCCGCCGGATGAGCCGCCGATGGTGCCGATGCGCTCCGCCCGAATGCCGAAGCGCTGGGCGTGATAGCGTACAAAACGCACGGCCCGTTGCACATCCTCCACCGCAGCCGGATACTTGAAGCGGGGCGTGGCTCGGTGATTGACCGAAAAGAGGGTGTATCCGGCCTCCACCAGGGGCATCGCCTCAATCTGCAGGTGTCCGCTTTCAACAGCGATTTGTGCCTTTTCTCAGAGCCAGACGAGTGATGCCAGCATATCATAGCGGTCTTCTCACGCCGATGAGACGCAGGGAAGGGTCATTGCCCACCTGCGCATAGCTGGTGGGCCACCTCCGCCGTGAAATCGTGGGGGCGGTATTTGGCCTGCGTCTCCGGCGAAAGCCCTCCGAGATAGGCGCAAGCAGCACACAGTCTGACTGCTGCAAGGGGCGAAAGTAAACAGATTCGCCGCTGGAAAGGGTTCCCATCTGCTGGTCACTGCTGTACAGTCGTCTGCTCCTGCGTTCAGGACAGTTCGTAGCGGTCAACGATGCGGGGTTCGATGGCCGCCCAATCCAGTTCCACGCCCAGACCCGGCCCGGAGGGTGTGCGCACACAGCCGTCGCTGTCCAGGACCATGACTGGCGTGATGCCAAAGTTGTCGATGGGCACAGTCAGTTCGATGAAACGACAGTTGCGTACCCCGCAGGCCGCGTGCAGATTGGCCAGGTTGAGCAACGAGTGGATGGCCAGGTGAATCTCGCAGTTGATGCCGAAGGCCTCGCACAGATGGGCGGTCTTGAGATAGCCGGTGATGCCTCCCTTCCAGGAGACATCGCTGCGCACAATGTCCACCGCCCCGCGCACGATATACTCCGCGGCCAGGTGGTAGCGCCCAGCCGCCCACTCCACCCCGGCGATGGGGATGTCTAACGCCTGGGCCAGACGCACGTAGCCGTGGATGTCGTAGTCGTGGAGGGGTTCTTCGAACCAGAAGTAGTCCAGCTTCTCCAATGCCCGGCCCACCCGCATGGCATCCTCAAAATCGTACGCCCCCACCGGGTCGCTCATCAGAATGAAGCCCTCGCCCACCGCCTCCCGCACCTGGC
>JACQGT010000003.1 GCA_016199425.1 Chloroflexota bacterium | reverse complement strand
TCGAGACCGACGAGTGGAAGGCCCACTCCGGCGGTGCCACTCTTGAGTATAAAGGATCGGTCAACAACGAAGCCATCCTGACCGCGGTTGCCGGCGGCACGCCTCCGGATGGCGGCTCTAACTTCGACTACCCCAACCTCTTCACCCGCGGCGCTGTGATCCCCGTGCAGGATATGGTGGGCGGCAGCGACATTCTCAAAAAAGAGAATATGCTGGAGTGGGTATGGGACTACGCCTGGTTCGGCGGCCAGATGATCGGCATCCCCGGCATCGAGAGCTATGTCCAGTGTGGTCTCAACTACAACGCCAAAGCCGCCGCCGACGCCGGTCTGGACCCCGACGCTCCGCCCGCCACCTGGAGCGAGACGCTGGAATGGCACAAAGCCATGACAAAAAAGGATGCCGCTGGCAACCTCTTGCAGGTCGGTCTGGACCCCTACGACGCCATGGGCGGCGATGTGGATTATGGCCCTGCCTCCTACGGCGTGAAGTGGTTCGACGAGGAGACCCGGGAGTTTCACCTGGACGACGAGCGGGTTGCCCATCTGCTCGAAACGACGGCGGAGTTCTACCGCATTGCTGATCCGGACCAGTTTGCCGGTATGCGCCAGGTGCAGGGCAACGGCGCCTGGGGCGGCTCTTACAATGCAGGTGTGCAGACGATGATTATCGAGGGCTACTGGCATCCGGGCGAAACCCAGATTCAGATGCCGGAGATTGCCCAGCACAACCGGTCCACCTGGGGGCCTGTCTCCGACGAAATGGCGGGCCGCCACATCCAGGGCGTCAATGCCCATTTTGTGCAGATTTTCAGGGATGCCAAGAACAAAGAAGGCGCCTTCAAAGTGGGCGAATTCTTCAACACCCCCAAGGCGCTGGACATTATCTTCGCCGAAGTGGGCTGGATTCAGGGCATTACCTCCTGGCTGGCCACAGTGGACGCCGACGCCTATCCGGGTCTGCGCTGGTACATCGACTCCATTCCCGAAGTGACCGACTGGTATCTGTTGCGCCGCTGCCCGATCCACTGGTTCGTCTACAACCAGCAGGGCGAGATCCGCGAGCAGATCGCCCGCAACCTGATGACGGCTGAGGAAGGCGCGGCTGAATTGCAGCGTCGCGCTCTGGCCGAATGGGAAGCCCAGGGGTTGAGCTGACCGGGTGACAAGGTGACCGGGTAACAAAGTGACAGGGTGATCGGATGACTCACCTTGTCACCTTGTCACCTTGTCATCCTGTCATCTTCTATTTCTGACGATTGGAGGTACGCATGGCGGCCACAACCGTTCCTCGCCGCAGCATGACCCGCAGCGAACGACACAATCAGATACTGGGGTTGCTCTTTATCTCCCCCTGGCTGATCGGTTTTCTCTTTCTCGCCGTCATTCCTCTGCTGGCGTCGATCTACTACAGCATGACCAATTACGACTTCATCCGCGAGGCTCAGTTCATCGGACTGACCAACTATCGCCGGCTCTTTACCATCGATCCGGATTTTTGGAAGGTAATGTACAACACCTTCTACTACGTCTTGATCGGCGTGCCGATTGGCGCTGGCATGGCTTTTCTGATCGCCAATCTGCTCAATTCTGACGTCAAAGGGCGGGTCATCTATCGTTCTATTATCTACATTCCCTCCATCGTTCCCGCGGTTTGTACGGCGATGGTCTGGCTCTTTCTGCTCAACACCCAATATGGCGCCATCAACGGTACCTTGAAGAGTCTGGAATGGCCGACCATTCCTTTCCTCTCCAATCCAGACATGTCCAAGCCATCCCTCATTATCATCTACATTTGGACCCAGGGCGCGGCGGTGGTCATCTTTCTGGCGGCCATCCAGGATGTGCCCCGCTCGCTCTATGAGGCTGCGACCGTCGATGGGGCCAACGCCTGGCACAAGTTCTGGAATGTGACCGTGCCGCTGACGACGCCGGTCATTCTTTTCAATCTGATTATGGGTTTCATCACCGCTTTTCAGGAGTTTACCCTCCCCTGGCTGCTCACCAGCGGCGGACCGATGAAATCCACCGAATTCTACGTAGTCAATCTCTATCGCAACGCCTTCGTCCAGTTGAGTATGGGCAAGGCGTCCGCCATGGCCTGGATCCTCTTCCTCATCATCATCGTCTTCTCGTTGGTGCTCTTTGCCACCTCGGCCCGCTGGGTCTACTACGGAGGTGAGAAATGACGACTGTCAGTCAGGCCGCGCCCGTCCAGGTACAACCCGCACGCGCCGTGCCCACCAAAGTGCGCACCAGTCCCCTCGTCCAGATCGCCATCTATGGGTTGTTGTTCTTCCTCTGCTTTACCTGGCTCTTCCCGCTCTATTGGATGGTTAGCACGGCCTTGAAGAACGATCCCCAGGTCTACACCATCCCGCCTGTCTGGCTGCCAGACCCAATGTTCTGGAACAACTTTGTCGATGGCTGGGCGCGCTACGACTTCAACACGGCAGCCATCAATTCAGTCTTCCGCTATTCCCTGCCTGTGACAGTTTTGACGGTGATCTCTTCCTATATCGTCGCCTACGGCTTTGCCAAGATCACCTGGCGAGGGCAGGGTTTCTTCTTCGGTCTCTGCATTGCTACAATGATGCTGCCCTGGCAGGTGACGATGGTGCCGCTTTTTATCATCTTCAAGAATCTGGGCTGGATCAACTCCCCTCTCTACCTGCCCTTGACCCTGCCGGCGCTCTTCGGCCATCCCTACTTCATCTTCCTGTTGCGCCAGTTCTTCCGCACCATCCCCGAAGAACTTTCCGAAGCTGCCCGCATAGAGGGGGCCAGCGAGTGGACAATTTTGTGGAGCATTATCTTGCCCCTCTCCAAGCCGGCGGTCGCCGTGGTGGTTCTCTTCCGTTTCCTCTGGTCGTGGAACGATTATCTGGGGCCGCTGATCTACCTGAACAAAGACGATCTCTACCCGCTGGCTCTGGGCATCTGGCGGCTGCAGCGCACGGCCACCAGCACAGGCAACACGGCTCTGGCCTATCCGCACCTGATGGCGGTCAGCACAATTGTGGCTTTGCCGGTGATCATCGCCTTTATCCTGGCCCAGCGCACATTCATCGAGGGGATTAGTCTGACAGGGTTGAAGGGATAGACTGCAAAAAGTCAGGAAGCGCACTGCGGAGGCGCGGGGAGCGCGGAGAAAAGCAGAGATTTCCCCCTGAATTCCTCCGCGAACTCCGCGTCTCCGCGGTGAAATCCTCCTTTTTGCAGTAGAGTCAGTGGTTGCGTTTCAAAAAGACATGCCCCGCGGGGAGCAACATCCCCATCTCCAGCACATTCCACCAGAAATGGATGTCGATGCGGTTGGCCGTTGTCAGCCCCGGGGCCCGGCAGAGAAAGCTGTTCCGGGTCAGCGGGCTGCGCGCCAGCCAACCATCCTGACCCAGAATACCGGGCAGCCCCTGGGCTGTGACCCCAGCGACCCCCATCTGGCGCAATTCGGCCAACACCTGGTAGTGGCGCACCAGCAGATAGCTGTGTTCGATGGTATGGCCGACAGCCACGCCCAGCAATAGCCAGGCCCAGCCGTTGCGCATCCCCCCCCGCATCAACCCAATCACCGCCAGCAGCACGCCCCAGTTCCAGACAAAATGCACCCACTCCGCGTTGGCCGCCGAGAGCAGCCCGTTGGCCTGACGCATAGGCCAACCCAGCAGATAGTATTGGGCCCACTGGACGATGTGTTCCACCGTATGCCCGCCCTGGACAGTCAGCAGCACGCTCAACAGCATAGCAGTCGCGCCGAACAGCCGCCGATCCTCGCGAAATTTGCCCACGGCCACCGGCGTCAACACAAGGATGGCCAGCGCCGTACCCATCCAGCGTTCCAGCCCGACCAGCAGCACAAGGCCAGAGCCAGCCGCCAGCCCAACCGCCAGGGCGAGCAGCGCGCTGCGGCCAAAGCGCCGGGGGTGTAGCAGATCCAGCAGGGGAAAGCGGGTCTGGCTGAGAGAAGATGTGAGAGTCGGGGCCGGGAGAGTCGCGTTCATCGAGTCACCTCCAAGCGGGTGTCGGGTAGAAGTTCGGTTACGGTGGAGAGCGCACCGTCGGGCCAATGGATGCGCACCTCTTGCAGACCAGACTGCGGGGCGAAACCGAAATGGAGGCGCAGGGGATCGCCGGAGAGATAACCGCTGGAGGCCCGTACATCCCGGCGCAGCACCCCCTGGCTCGTGACCAGTTCCACCTGCGCGCCGACCGCGAAGGGGTTGGCCGATCCGGGCCAGCGCAGGTCCACTGCCAGCCCAGGGCCAGCGCAGAGACGGTTTTCCAGGAGCAGGGCCGACGAACGCAGATTGTTGACCACAGCGTCCAGGTCGCCGTCGCCGTCCATATCGGCCAGCACCATTCCCCGCCCGCTGGCCGTTGCGCCCAGCCCCCACTGGGGGACAGGGGCAAAGTCGCCGTCGCCCAGGTTGCGCAAGGCCTGGTTTTCCTCCACCAGTTCTCCGTTGTCCAGATGGCCGAACAGGTTGCTGGCTATCATCCCGTTCACCACATAGAGATCGAGCAGCCCGTCGTTGTCCAGATCGCCGAACCTGGCCGCCCAACTCCAGCCTGTCGCTTCCACGCCGCGGTAGGGGGCAACATTGCGCCAACCGCCCGTTTCATGCACCTGCAACACATTCGCCATGCGTTGGGGATCACCGGCCAGGTGGGGTTCCTCCAGCGCGTTCATCATCGGCAACCAGCGGGCCAGCGCGCCGGGTGAGGTGTCATAGGGGTTCATATCGGTGCTGAAAAAGGCCAGCTTGCCGTCGTTGCCAATGTCACCCCATTCGATGCTCATCGTGCTGTGGGACATCTGGGCGAAGGGCGCGATGGCCTGCCACGCTGCTTGGTTGTCGCCCCAGCGCCAGACGCCATCCTCCAGGCCAAAGTCGTTGGCAACCCAAATATCGGGCCGCAGGTCGCCGTCTACATCTGTCAGGCCGATGGAGAGAGCTTCGGCTGCGGGCGAAAGGCGGGTTGCCGTGTAGCCAGCCTCCCCGGCTTCGTAGTAGAAGATGCCCGCCCGTTCATCCGTCTCCGGGGCGGCGATGCCGTGCTGCTTCAACTCTGTGTTGTACGTCCCCGCCACCAGATCCAATCGACCGTCTCCGCTCAAATCTGCCCAGGCCAGGGCGTAGGCATAGCTCTCCACACCGGGCAACGGGGTAAGAACAAAGCGCTCCGCGGCGGATGCTCCCCGATTCTGCCAGTAGCTGATTCCGCCCAGACCGCGGCGGGAGAAGACCAGATCGAGCAGACCGTCACCATTGACGTCCACAATCTGCGCGCTGCGGGTAAAAGGATCTGCCAACTCCTGGACGTGAAAGTCCAGGCCACCCTCGTTCCAGAGAATGGCGCTGTTGCGGTCGATGCTGGCAAAGAGCAGGTCCAGGTCGCCATCCCCGTCCAGGTCGTTGGCGGACAGGCCCGCGCCGTTGCTCTCGTAGGTGCGAATCTCGCGCAGGCGGGCACCCGTGGCAAAGGGCAGTGTGTGGGAGACAAAGCGGTCGGCGCAGGGTTGCCGGGCAGCCAGTGGGATTTGAACTACACTGACCGGCGCAAGGGTGGTCGGGGCCGGCGCAGTGGCGAGCGCGCCCGGTTGCGCTGCGCAGGCGCTGAAGAGCAGCAGGAGGATGCACTGGGCCAGGAGTGGAGTATAACGCCGGAAAAGTCGCATAGGCAGCCCGCGGGCAACGGTGATTGAACCTGGCAAAATTGTAGCACGCGAGGCGAACGCGGTAGAAATCTCGTACCTGCTGTACTGATCCGGCGCAGTATCGCGGTAAAGACGATGGCCGTGTTGTCCAGCACGCCATTTTCATAGAGGGTCTGGAACATCCGGTTCAGGCTGTAGTCGATGTGGGTCAACTGGACGTAGTAGCCCCGCCGGGCGTAGTCCCACTGGGCCGCGTCTGTGGGTAACCGTTGCAGCCCACGTGGAAGTCGGGGAAGTCGTATGCCTGCAGAAACGTGAGGCGTGAAATGTGAGATCAGGTCGTGTGATCTCACGTTTCACGCCTCACGTTTCATCTCAAACAAATCCGTCACCCGACAGTAGCCCGAACCCGCCAGACGGCCAATCGGTTGCATGGCGGCCAGGTCCACGTAACTACCGTCGTAGATGGCGTCGCTGATGTGGATCATCTGCACTGCGCCAAAGATGACCGCATTGCCACCCACTTCCACAATCTGCGTCAATTTGCACTCGAAGCTGACCGGCGCTTCCGCCACCCGGGGCGCGGCCACCGTACCGCACGGAGCGGTCGTCAACCCCGCCGCGTCGAACTCCGAGACGCCGTGGGGGAAAGTGGTGGCGGTGACGTTCATTGCCTCCGCCGTGGCCTGGTTGGTCAGGTTGACCACAAATTCCCCGCTCTCCTCCGCATTACGCCAGGTGTCCTTTTTGCTGCCGTCCGGCTTGTGGCTGCAACTGAACAAAAGGGTGAACGGGTCTGCGCTGGCGACGGTGAAGAAAGAAAAGGGGGCCAGATTGGGCACGCCATCCGCGCCCAGGGTACTCACCCAGGCGATGGGCCGGGGTAGAATCGTGCCAGTGACGAGCTTGTAGCGGTCTTTGGCGGGAATGTCGAAGGGGGAAAGGAGCATTGGGGGTGCGCTTTCTGTGCTGGGTGTTCCTATTTCGTATTGCGTATTGCATAAGGTGGCATAGCCACAAAAAGTCTCCCGCAGAGACGCAGAGG
>JACQGT010000174.1 GCA_016199425.1 Chloroflexota bacterium | reverse complement strand
GATAGGCCAGGAAGCCCGCGCCCGCGCTACCCACTGTCAAGACCACCCAGAGAACCCGCACCAGAGAGGGGTCCAGCCGGGTGTATTCGCCGATGCCGCCGCAGACGCCGCCGATCAGCCGGTGGGTCGGGTGACGGTAGAGCATAGACGGCTGTCGTTGTTCGTTGTTTTCCAGGACTTCAGCGGCAGAATTGGTTGTGGATTGCATTGTTTTCTCTTTCGCAGGTGCGGCGGCAGATGGCCCATTGTCCACATTCAGCACCGGTACCTGATTCGTAGTAAAATCACTAGGGGTTGCGGGGGAACGTTCCTCGCTCATTGGGTTTTCTCCTCATTGGTACAGTTTCGGCATCGCGAGTCATTTTCGCTACACAAGACAATACGCACCGGCCGGGAAGAAGTTTCATTGGCTATGGGATCAGAATTGTCGGCAAGCCAACGCCTGCTGTTACAGCGCAAAATTCATGTGGCCGAAGGCGCGTATGCCCGCTCCACCCGCGCCGCACAGCAGCGTTTTCCCAGCGGATGGAGTGGAGCGATTGGCTCTGCCCGGCTGCTGGGCGGCCTGCCGGAGACGGCCATCCGCTGGTGGGCCGAGCAGCCGAACGGCCATCTGCTGCTCACAGCGGGGGAGGACGCCTATGCCACTTCGTTGTCTGTCGATGAGGAAGTGCTGAACGCCGTGGCTGCCGTGCCCATCGGCTGGCTAGTGGAGGATGAGGCGCGGGCACTGGCCGCGGCCCTGCGCCCGTTGGATCATCTGTTGGGCTGTGGCGGGGTGGCGGACGGGCGTTGGCTCTCCGATGGGGGTGGGATCACCCTGCGCTGGCAGGGAATCGGGGCGCAGATAGCCCGGCTCTTTCCACTGGGCTACGGCATAAGCGAGGCCAGCCGCCAGGACCCCCACGTCTATCTGGCCGAGGGGCTGGCGCTGGCATTGACGGATCGACAGGCGTTGAATGTCAACGATCCCAAACTGGAACGGCTGCTGGCTGCATCCCTACTCTCGGATGGCTTCTGGCGGCGCAACTGCTCGGCCACAAGAAAATGAGACGTGGCTTTTCATGACCTGGATTGATCTGCGTTCGCTGTTGGCTGGTTCGGCAGTCATTTACCAGCCAAGTACCAATACACACGAGGAGCAGTCAAATGAACGGGAAGCAACGCGTGCTGGCCGCCCTGGCGCACCGGGAAACAGACCGGGTTCCCACGGGTGAGAACGACATCGATTACGTGCTGGTGGAAAAGTTACTGGGGCGGGAGACGCTCTACAACGCGCGCTGGAAGGAGCGTCAGGCCCTGTGGGACAACCGTCGGGATGAGATTGCAGCAGACTATGGCCGCACACTGGTGGATGTGGCGCGCCGGTTGGAGTGGGACTATGTGCGCGTGCCCACTGTGCCTAAAGCCGGGGAATATCGCCACCCGGTGATGACTGGCCCCTATGCCTGGCTGGACGCCAACGGGCGCGAATTGCACTACAGCCCAGAAGTGGGCAACATCGCCACCTACGTGGACAATACAGCCATGACCATCGACGATCTGCCTGATCCGGACGCGCCTTTTGCGGTGGACCCGTCCGAGCTGGAGGCTGTGCGCCATGTGGTGGCCGAGCTGGGGGAGAGCCATTTCATCATTGGCCGTTCACCCGTGGACGGTACCCTGCCCTATCAGGAGACTGTGGGAATGGAGGAGTTTCTAGTGCGGATGATCACCGAGCCGGAATTTGTGCATCGGGCTATCGAAGTCTACACAAACCGTTCTCTGCTCTACATCCGGGCGCTGCTGGCAGCGGGCTGCGACGCGGTGATGACAACCGACGACTATTCGGGCAACCAGGGGCCGTTTATGGGGCCGCAGCGCTTCCGAGAGTTTATCCAGCCCGCCATCGTGCGCCAGGTGGAGACCGCCCACGCAGCGGGCGGCTATTTCATCAAACACACGGACGGCAATGTGTGGGGCATTTTGGACAGTCTGGTGGAGACGGGCATCGACGCCTGGCACGGCATCCAGCCCCGCATCGGTATGGACCTGCGCCTGCTGAAAGAGCGCTACGGCGACCGGCTCTGCTTCTTTGGCGGCCTCAACTGCGAAACGCTGGTGGACGGCACACCAGAGCAGGCACGGGCAGAAATCGCCTACGCCATCCAGCACGCGGCACCCGGCGGCGGTCTGGTAATCGCCACGGGCAATGTGTTGCAGCCCGGCGTCCAACTGGCAAACTATCTGGCCGCCCGCCAGGCCACCCGGGACTACGGGGTCTATCCCATTTCTTTGTGATTTTCACGAGGCGACCCCGTTTTAGTCGTCAGTGGTCAGTGATCAATTTTCATTGCTCACTAACCAGTGGGGTAAGTTATTCTTTGACGAATCCTTACTGAATCTCCGCCAATGTGCGGACGTGCGCCAGCCAACCAGCCTCAAATTCGGCGGGCGTGATTCCGATGGAATCTGTAATGAGTTTTTGCCACCTGAGATGGATGCGTGTTTGTGCCAACAGTTCAGACACGGAAGCCGGACCGTAACTCTTTTCCAGATACTCAAAGACAGTGGCTACTGCGATGGCTCGTCCGGTGTTCAGCCGTGTCCAACTGCCGCGCAGTTCCGGGTCCATTTCGGGCATGGGCAGCTGGCGTACCGCTACCGGCATGCGCACAGGGGTAAAAATCTGCCCTTCGGTCTGGTCACAGGTCAGAGGGATGCCGATTTCGTAGGGGTGCAATTGCCAGAGCCAAAAATTTTGGCAGATATGGGTGTAGTTTTCAGGGCGACGGGTGTCGCCCCGTCTCCGCTCCGCCATACTTTCGCTGTACAACCAGCGCACGATCTCCGGTCGGGACTGGGCCAGAAGCCCGTCCACTTTCCAGATGAGCCAAAGGCGCAAGCCACTGCGAATCGATTGCCAGTCACCGGGGATGCGCTCCATGCGCTCCCAGATCACCAGATTGATTGCCTGTTGGATTACCGACTCCACCAGGAGTCTTTCGGTGGAGAGACTCAGCGGGCGGGGCAGCAGTTCCGGGGAGGGGACGACCAATACACGACCGCTTGCAGTCCGGGTGCTGCCCCGGGAGAATGGCCCACTAATACGCAGCTCCACCTGCATCTTCTCGCCTTCCGGGTCCACGGACAACCCAACCGAACGATAAATCTGTTCGTAAAGGAGGTCCAGTTGCAGCGCGGCTGCCGTCACCGCGCCCCGGTCCCGCTTGCGATAGCGGAAGGAAAAGTAAGCGCTCTCCTGACTTTCCCAGGCTCCCCAGAAATCAGCACCCGGCGCGCTGCGAATCCAGCCACTGGTCGTCTCCCGGTAGACCCGTGTCTCCTGATAGGGTGTCGCCAGCCGGTTGTCGCTGACAATGACCTGAACCAGCGCCCGACCCTCTTTGAGATCGAAGTCGTCGATCTGGACAGAAATTTGGCGGGGCGTCCCATCCGCGAGCGGGAAGAAACGGGTGACTATCTGGTTGCGCCAACTCTCATCCGCGTACTCGTCCAGAAGGCTGGACGCCATCGCCCGGTCGCCCCGTTCCTCCGCCCAGATTTCCAGTGCGATGGCCGCGTTGAGTTCGTCACGCACCAGGTTCAGCCCGGCCTGGGCGTCCCGCCAGAGCCAGAGCAACGAAGCAGCCCCGGCCAGAAAAAGCGCGGCGACAGTCAGCGCCCACAACCGGGCAGAACGCATCCGATCGCCTGGGTTCTCGACGAAATCGGTCTGCCCATTGAGCAGATCGGCTGTCTCTGTGCGGCTTTCCCAGCGATCTTCGTCCAACAAGAACTGCCAGCGCAGGGTCTCTTCTGGCCTTGCCATCGCTGCCTCCACAACTCTGCCGGCCAGCAAAGGCCAGTTGCGCCGCACGGGGGGATAGCCTATTATACGCGACAAGCGGACCGGCGTCCACTGGGCCAAAAGCGGCCGGGGATTTTTGCGAAGCCCAGGCATCGACGGATCAGCGGATCGGCCGGAAGGTGTTGCTTGGCCAATGTTCTCGTGCTATACTTCCCCCACGGAGGTACCATCCAATGGCATTGAACACAGCAGAGCTACAATCGATCATTCAACTCATCCATCGAGACCCGGAAGTACGGCGGCAATTTCAGGCTGCCCTGCAACTGAACGGGCTGTTGGAAACACCAACCCGATTGGATCGCATTGAAGCTGCCATCGAACAATTGGTGGAAGCCCAACGGCGCAGCGAAGAGCGGTTTGGTCACGTGGAGTCACGTCTGGATCGGGTGGAAGCACGCCTGGAAAAGGTGGAAGCACGCCTGGATCGGGTGGAAGCACGCCTGGAAAAGGTGGAAGCGCGTCTGGAAAAGGTGGAAGCGCGTCTGGAAAAGGTGGAAGCGCGTCTGGAAAAGGTCGAAATGCGCCTGGAGCGCATTGAGGCCATCGTCGAGAAGCTGGCCGAAGCCCAACTGCGCACAGAAGTCGAAGTAAGAGAAGTAAAGGTCGAAGTGATGAAGATTTCCGACCGGCTGCGGGGCGAAGATGGCCGCCGGGCCGGTGAACAGTACGAGCGCACGATAGAGCGACGCGCCCCCTTCTTGCTGGGTGGCGGCACAGGGGGCGGCACCCAGCGGGACGCTGTCTATGCTCGCGTGCAGCACCTGCTGGCCCAACTCTATCG
>JACQGT010000163.1 GCA_016199425.1 Chloroflexota bacterium | reverse complement strand
CCGGGCTTCTACGAGAAGTTGGGCGCGACGGGCGAGTATTTTTACAGCGGCTTTCAATCCCTCATCGACCAGCACAGCGTGCCCCTGCGTTTGCAATACGCCGGCCCCCGCTTCGGTCTTTACTTCGGTGTGACCGAAGAAGTGACCAACTATCGTCAGGCGGCCCACAAGCGCAAGGATATGGAGTTCGCCTTCATTGACGGCTGCTTCCAGCGGGGCGTCTACTTCGCGGTCTCGCCCCACCACGGCTTCTCCGCCGCCCACACGGAAGCGGAGATGGAGCGGGTGCTGGCCGCCATCGACGGCGCGTTGGGTGAGGTGGAAGAGAAATTCGGCGCGGGTCGGTAGAAAGTGCGTATTTCGTATTGCGTATGAGGAGTTTCAAAGAAAGGGGCTTCTACTGATAGTGGAGTAATTCTGATTTTCGATATCTACATCACTAGATATCTACATCACTAGTGGAGGCAAAAAGCACAATGACATTGGACGGATTTGCTTGGGTTTCAGCGCTGTGGAAACGAGGGTGTCTCGGCAAAATCCTTGCGATTATTCTTTCTGCTGGATTTGCCGCAAGTGCGCTTATACTGACGCTTGTTGTCGTATTCAGCTTTGGGAGACAATATGAGACAACCGGAGCGAAGGCAGGAGTTGAGCCAACCCGTACATTGACTATACCCCCACTAGTAGTCATCACAGAGTCAATCAAGGCAATGCCAGCAGAAGAAACACCTATTCCATCATCCGCGCGCGCAACAAACAATGGCTTTCCTTCAGGCGGGCTTGGGTTATCTAAAGCGGATTGGGAAATTCAGCATATACAAACTAGCACTGACATTCTAGGCCCGATTTACGATAACCGATATGTCGTTGTCTTCACCGATAATCGAGTTGAGTATATTGAACGACAGCGAACCCTGCAGAATTCGGTCTCACCTCAAGAGGCTGAAGCCGAAAGCCGCACACTCATACCCGCTGATAGTCAGCTTGTAACTATCTACAGTCCAAGAGGACGTCCTGAAACGACTGTTCGCCTGTACATGAGTGAAATGCTAAAGTACTACTTTTCAAAAGATGATTTCATACTTGGCGAACCGGGTCAATTCACTGTGCAATACAACGTGTATGACAATCAGGTTACAAGAATGATTATTGCATTAGGAAACAATCCGTGAAGCTATTGTCAACGGGAAGTATCTTGCCAGCAATTCCAAATACCGATACTACCACCCAATTTCCATTACCTACGCAATACACATTACGCGACCTCACACACGGACTCATGACCAATGACCACTGATTTCCTTCTCTCCCTCTGGTACGACACCCCCGCGGCTGCCTGGGAAGCCGCCCTGCCCGTGGGCAACGGGCGACTGGGCGCGATGATTTTCGGCGGCGTGGACGAAGAACGCATCGCCCTCAACGAAGACACGCTCTGGTCCGGGCTGGCCAAAGACACGACGAACCCCGGCGCGCGGGCGGTGCTGCCGGAGGTGCGCCGCCTGCTCTTTGCCGGGGAGTACACGGCAGCCAACGAACTGTGCAAACAGATGCAGGGGCCGTACAGCCAGTCGTACTTGCCGTTGGGGGATATGCGGTTGCGCTTTGGCGGGACCGCGGACGGCAGACCGCGGACGGCGGACAACGGACCACAGACCGCGAGCGGGTATCGACGGGCGTTGGATTTGGACAGTGCGCTGGCTACGGTTGACTACACGCAGGACGGGGTGGCATTCCGGCGGGAGGCGTTTGTGAGTTTCCCGGATCAGGTGCTGGTGGTGCATTTGATCGCAGACCGGCCCGGCGATCTGAATTTTTCGGTGGGGCTGGACAGCCCGTTGCAACACACAGTGCGTGCAGAAGGCGGCGGGCTTGTGCTGGCCTGCAAAGTCCCCGTCCACGTGGACCCGCCCTATCACAGCGGGCCAGAGCCGATCCGCTACGGCGCGGGGATGCGGGCCGAGGCGCATCTGCGTCTGACAACTGATGGCGGCCGCGTGGAGGCAACACCAGACGGGGAGATTCGGGTCAGCGGCGCGGACAGCGTCACCCTTTTTCTGGCCGCAGCCACCAGCTTCAACGGCTACGACAAGCATCCGGGGAGCGAAGGGGTGGAGCCGTCCAGCCGGATTCTACCTGTGCTGGAAGCGGCTCTGGCCCGCCCCTATGCGGAGTTGCGCGCCCGCCACGTGAGGGATCACCGCAGCCTCTTTCGCCGGGTGGCGCTGGATTTGGGTGTGACCGACGCTGCCTCCCAGCCGACGGACGAACGCATCGCCCGTTTTCAAACCCAGGACGATCCCCATCTGGTGGCGCTCCTCTTTCAGTACGGGCGCTATCTGCTCATCGCCAGCTCGAGGCCCGGCAGCCAGCCCGCCAATTTGCAGGGCATCTGGAATCCCCACTTACAGCCGCCCTGGAGCAGCAACTACACCCTGAACATCAACGCGGAGATGAACTACTGGCCCGCAGAGGTGACGAATCTGGCCGAGTGCCACGAACCCCTGCTCCATTACGTGCAGGAGACGAGCGTCACAGGCGCGGTGATTGCGGCGGCGAATTACGGCTGCCGGGGCTGGACCGCGCACCACAACGGCGACCTGTGGCGGCACGCCGCGCCGGTGGGCAACTTCGGCGGGGGTAATCCCCAGTGGGCCATGTGGCCGTTGGGCGGGGCGTGGCTCTGCCAGCATCTGTGGGAGCATTTCGCCTACGGCGGCGATGGGGCCTGGCTGCGGTCGCAGGCTTTCCCGGTGATGCGAGGCGCAGCCCAGTTCTGCCTGGACTGGCTGGTGGAAGGGCCGGATGGCTGGCTGGTCACCGCGCCCGGCACGTCGCCGGAGAATACCTTTACGACTCCGGACGGACAGACAGCCGCAGTGAGCGTCGGCCCAACCGGCGATATGGCGATGATCCGGGACCTCTTCACCAACTGCCTGGAAGCTGGGGCGGTGCTGGGGGTGGCGGACGAAGCTCAGGCGGAGATCGCAGCGGCCCTGCCCCGGCTGCTGCCTATGCGCATCGGTCGTCTGGGACAGTTGCAGGAGTGGAGCGAAGACTGGGACGATCCGGAGAATCACCACCGCCACGCCTCCCACCTCTTCGGCCTGCACCCGGGGCGGCAGATCTCGCGGCGGAGGACGCCGGAACTGTGGCACGCGGCCAGGCGCTCCCTGGAACTGCGGGGGGACGAGGCTACGGGCTGGTCGCTGGGCTGGAAGACTCTTTTCTGGGCGCGCTTCGAGGACGGGGATCACAGCCTGCGGATGATCCGGCTGCTCCTGCGTCCCGTCGCGCCCGGGGCGAAGATGAGCGCAACCGGCGGCGGCGTCTACCCGAACCTCTTCGACGCGCACCCGCCCTTCCAGATCGACGGCAACTTCGGCGTCACCGCGGGGATTGCCGAGATGCTCCTGCAAAGCCACGCGGGGGAACTGCACCTGCTTCCCAGCCTACCGTCAGCCTGGGCAGCGGGTTCGGTCACGGGTCTGCGGGCCAGGGGTGGGTTTGTGGTGGATATCGCGTGGGAAGAGGGCAAATTGCGCGAAGCGGTCATCCGGGCCGGGCGGAATGGCGTCTGTCGGGTACGGGCGGGCGCAAATGTTTCAATCCGCAGCGATGGAGTGCTCATCGCTACGACGAATGAAGAGGGCGTCGCCTTTTTCAACAGCCAGCCGGGGAGCAGCTATTTACTGTCCGGTTGAGTGGTGGTAAGGTCTGCTTCGTACTCGGCGATAGTCTCGCGCAGAGCCTGGCTACCGCCGAAAGTTTCGACAAGCGTTTTGAGGCCGTCCACGAACTTCTCTGTGGTAGCCGGAGGTGCGATGTCGCGTTTTTCTAACTCGACCATCAGGTGGTAGACGCTGACGCCCGCGTAACGGGCCGCTGCCTGCATATCAGACTCGCCGCGCTGGTAGGAATGAACGGCCTGTTCGAGACGGTACCCATTGAGTCCTTCCCTGACCAGTCGCCGAAGAACCGCTGATTCAGAAACTCCTTCGGTTTGGCTGATTTGGGCAAGCATCTCGCTCTCATCTGAGCTAAGACGTACAGATTTGGTCACTGGAATTGTAAGAGCTGTCATCATTCCTCCTTCTTGCGACGGATCAGAGTCTCCAACAGAGACAACGCTTGTCGACGTTGTCCTCTACTAATGCGAACGGCTCGTAAGGCTTTGAAGGCCGCGTCTGCTGCAATGTGGCCTTGATCGAACAATAGGATGGCAAAGTCTGCTGTTCCAGCGACACGCAAACCAAAGGATTTGGCTCGATGATAGGGATTTGCATCATCTATCAAAAGCCAGGAATCTGATTCGACTGCTAACCCAATGGCGGCATTTTCCCCGGGCTGAAACCATTCTACAGACAAATCAGGATCCTGGAGTACAATACGTCCATCTCCTATCCATTGCTCGAAAGTATCCACACTATATGTCTTCATCCCCAAAGAGACAAGAGGATACCGAATTTCACTCACTACGGGGGTGGTTACAAGCAACTGAAAATAGGAAGGCACAAACTGCACAATGCCTCCGGCGCAACAGTTGATCCAAAACGAAGCATCCATCGATGCACTTTGCTTCACCATACCCCCTATCATATCATAGGGTTTATTTAATTTCAATACCCAAAAAGGCGAAAGGGAGACTTTCAATGCTACGCAAACAATTCGGCAAGCTGGGCTGGCCCGTTTCGGTGGTCGGCCTGGGCACGTGGAATATCGGCAACCAGTGGGGGGAAATCGACGAGACCACCGCGTGGACAACCATCCGCGCCGCCTACGAGGCGGGGATGACTATCTTCGACACAGCCGAGTCCTACGGCATCCCCAACGGCCTGTCCGAATTTCGCCTGGGCCGGGCATTGGCAGGCATCCGCCACAACGTCGTCATCGTCAGCAAAATCGGCAACTGGGGTAAGCGCACCGGCGGGGAGATTCCCAAGACCGGCGTGGATTCCATCCGGGTCAGCGGCCACGCCATTCTGGGCCGCCTGCGCACGGACTACGTGGACGTCATCCTCTGCCACGAGGGGGATGTGGCGGACCCAACGGTCTATCTGGAAGGCTTTGAGGCGCTGAAGGCCGAGGGCTGTCTGCGCGCCTACGGCATCTCCACCAACAGCCTGGACGCGCTCAAACGTTTCAACGTCAACGGCACGTGCAGTGTCGTGCAGATGGACTACTCCCTGCTCAACCGCGGCCCGGAAGCCGCCCTCCTCCCCTACTGCCAGGAGCACGGCATCGGTGTGATGGTACGCGGCCCCCTGGCGAAGGGGGTGCTTTCCGGGCGCTACGGCGCGGGTTCGACCTTCACCGACAGCGTGCGCGCCGGTTGGAACGACGAGGGCGCGGCCCGGCAGAAGTTCCTGGAACAGGCGGCGCAAGTAGAGAAGCTGGCCCGCATCGTCCCACCCGGCCCGGAGATGGCGGCCGCGGCCATCCGCTACACTGCCAGCCACCCCGCAGTCTCGGTGACGATCCCCGGCGCCAAGTCCCCAGAGCAGGCGCGCACGAACGCATCCGCCGGCGACCGGCTCTACACCGACACGGAAATGCGCAAACTGGCCGTGGCGGTGAGTTGACGGCGGACGACCGCAGACGACTGACCGCGGACCGCCGACAACCGACAGCGGGCGAATTGTCACAGGTACTGGTTCTTCCGCGGTCCGCCGTCTGCGGTCTGCGGTCAATTCTTTATCCAATCCCATTCTTCGGAGAATCCCCCAATGAAAATCACTGACATCAAATCCTATCCCGTCTGGGTGGGCAGCCGCAATCAGTTAGTAGTAAAGGTGGAGACCGACGAGGGCATCTACGGCCTGGGCGAGTCGGGGCTGTCGGGCCGGGAGATGGCCGTCGTCGGGGCCATCAACCACTACCGGGAGTGGCTGATCGGCCGCGACCCCATGCGGATGGGCGCGCTCTGGCAGGAGATGTACCGCAGCCAGTACTTCGAGGGCGGGCGGGTGCTCACCGCGGCCATCGCCGCCATCGACATCGCTCTCTACGACATCGCGGGCAAGGCCCTGGGCGTGCCCGTCTACCAACTTCTGGGCGGCAAACAGCGGGAATGGATTCCCTGCTTTGCCACAATGTGGGGCGGCAGCGCACAGGAGATGGTGGAGAAGGCGCAACTGCTGGTAGAGAAGGGCTGGAACGTCATCCGCACCACCCCCAACTATCGGGGCGAGCAGGGCACAGACGGCCACATCTGGGAGCCGTGGGAATCCATCGGCGTCAGCGCGGCCTGGCTGATAAAAGTACGGGAGGCCATCGGCCCGCAGCCGGTGCTGGGCATCGACTATCACCACCGGCTGAGCGTGGCCGAGGCCGCCTCCTTCTGCCAGCGCATGCCCAGCGGGACGCTGGATTGGGTGGAGGAACCCATCCGCGACGAGACGCCGGAAGCCTACGCAAGCCTGCGCACAATGACCGGCGTGCCTTTTGCCATCGGCGAGGAGTTTTCCAGCAAGTGGCAATTCCTGCCCTACATCGAGCGGGGCATCACCAACTACGCCCGGCTGGATGTCTCCAATGTGGGCGGGCTGACCGAAGCCATGAAAGTGGCGGCTATGGCCGAGGCCCACTACATCGATCTGATGCCCCACAACCCCCTCGGCCCCATCTGCACCGCGGCGACTATCCACCTGGCCGCGGCTGTACCCAACTTTGCCTGGCTGGAGGTGCGTTCGTCGCCCACCGAAGCGGGAATGTTCTACGATCCCGACTGGTTTCCTGTGCAGGCCCAACAGGACGGCTCCCGCTATCTCGTCCCGGACGCGCCAGGGTTGGGCGTGGAGTTCAATGAAGAGCGGGCCAAAGCCGCCGAGTTCCGATACTGGGAAGCGCCCCACCTGCGCCGGCGCGACGGGTCGTATACGAATTGGTAAAGGCGACGACAGACGGCAGACCGCGGACGAACGGATAACCACAAATCGCAATCGTCCGTCGTCTGTCGTCTGTCGTCAGCAGCACACAAGGAAACTCACAATGCAACGGAATGAGACCCCTAACATCTCCGCCCACGCCCGCTGGTTCCCCCAGGCCCGCTACGGGATGTTTATCCATTGGGGGCCGTATGCCGAACACGCCAGGGGCGAACAGGTACTTTTCCGGGAGCATCTAGACCAGGCGGAATACGAGCGCCGGGCCTGCGCCTGGAATCCGCAACGCTTTGACGCCGCGGCCTGGGCCGCGACAGCCGTGCGCGGCGGGATGAAGTATGCGGTTCTCACGACCCGCCACCACGACGGCTATTGTCTGTGGGACTCGGCGCTGACTGACTACACAAGCGTACAGCAAGCCCCCAAGCGGGATTTTGTGGCCGAATACGTGGAGGCATTCCGGGCCGCAGGACTGCGGGTGGGTCTCTACTACTCTCTGGCCGACTGGCGCGTGCCCGCCTATTGGGAGGGGCCGCGCCGGGACCCGGAAGGCTGGGCTGCCTTCCGGGCCTACGTCCACGGCCAGGTGCGGGAGCTGCTGAGCAACTACGGCACAATCGACGTCATCTGGTTCGACGGCGCCTGGCCCCAATCCGCGGCGGAATGGAAGAGCGGCCAACTGGTGGAACCGATCCGCCAGCTTCAGCCGGAGATACTCATCAACAACCGGCTGGGCGCGGACGATCCCGCGGACGACGTGCCGGGATCGGTCGTCCCCAGCACAGGCCGCTCCCGGCATCTGGGCGACTTTGGCACGCCGGAGCACGAGATCCGCGCCGAGGCCGGTCTGTGGGAATCGTGCCAGGTGAGTACCTGGCGGCTGTGGGGTTACACCGCCGGCGAGCAGTGGCGGTCCGCCGAACTGCTGCTGGATATGCTGGTGGAGAGCGCGGGCAAAGGGGGCAATCTGCTGCTGAATGTGGGGCCGACGCCGGAGGGGGAATTGCCCGCGCCCTTTGTGGAGCGGGCCGAGGCCATCGGGCGCTGGCTGGTGGTCAACGGCGAGGCCATCTACGGGGTGGAGGCCGGGGAGGTCTGCGAGTTTATCACCTGCGGGCGGCAGACCCGCAAGGGCGACAATCTCTACCTGATCGTGCGCTTCTGGGATGGCACAGGGACAATCCGTCTGGGCGGGCTGGCGACGCGGGTGCGTCGGGCTGTGCTGCTGGCAAGCGGTCAGGAGGTCGCCTTCACCCAGAACAGCGACCACCTGCTGCTCACGGGTCTGCCCTACGAACGGCCTAGCGCACTCTTCCCGGTCATCCGTCTGGAGTGCGACGGCCCGCCCCGCCCCACGGCCTGGGCCGCGGACCGGCTCTGGCAGGGCGATCCTGCGCGGATGACCGAATGGGCAAGGCAGCGGGGGGAGAGTGTGTGGGTGGGGAGATAGGGAGGTATTGCGTATTTCGTATTGCATAAGGTGGCATAGCCACAAAAAGTCTCCCGCAGAGGCGCAGAGGCGCAGAGGAAAAGCGCAACTAACGCATGTG
>JACQGT010000187.1 GCA_016199425.1 Chloroflexota bacterium | reverse complement strand
GCGCCGCTGATCGGCCTGCCTGTGCGCCGCATCCGGGTGGTCAAACCGCGCATCGGCGGCGGCTTCGGCGGCAAGCAGGAGATGCTCATCGAAGACATCTGCGCCCACCTGACGATTGCTACGGGTCGCCCAGTGAAGTTCGAATACACCCGCGCCCAGGAGTTCAGCAGCGCTCGCACCCGCCACCCCCAGCGGCTGCGCTTCCGCTCCGGCGTGGACGCCGAGGGCAAGCTGCTGGGGATGGATCTCCACGTCCTGGCCGACGCGGGGGCCTACGGCACCCACGGGCTGACTGTGCAGATGGTGACGGGCTTCCGGGCGCTGAGCACCTATTGGCTGCCCGCGGCTCGCTTCGACTGCGATGTGGTCTACACCAACAAACCCGTGCCCGGCGCCTTCCGGGGCTACGGCGCGCCCCAGGCCCTCTTTGGCCTGGAGCAGCATATGGAGGAGATCGCCCTGGCCCTGGGCTGGGACCCGGTGGAGTTCAAGCGCAAGAATTGGGTCAAAGTGGGGCAGAATCTGCCGATGGCTGAAGCGATGGGCGAAGGGCGGGAAGGCTTTGCGCAGATTGTGCAGAGCAGCGGGCTGGAGGAGTGCGTGACGCTGGGCGCGGCGGCCATCGGCTGGGAGCGGCGCAATGACCCGGCCTGGAAATCCCCGCCCGATCGTCCCCACATCCGTCGCGGTATGGGGATGGCCGTCTGTATGCACGGCACAGGCATCGCCGGGCTGGATATGGGCGCGGCCAGCATCAAACTCAACGACGACGGCAGCTTCGTTCTGTTGATGGGGGCCACGGATTTGGGCACCGGCTCCGATACGGTTCTGGCCCAGATCGCGGCGGAGACGCTGGGCGTGGCGCTGGAGCAAATCGTCGTACACAGCAGCGACACGGACTTTACGCCCTTCGACACCGGCGCGTATGCCAGCAGCACCACATACATTTCCGGCGGCGCGGTGATGAAGGCCGCGGAAGATGTGGCCGCGCAGATCTGCCGCCACGCCGCCCGCCACTTCTTCGACGGTGTGGATCCGGAGCGGCTGCATTTGGAAAGGGGTGCTGTCGTCGGCCCACAGGGACGTTCCTTCCCCTTGGAAACCGTCGCCCTGCACGCCACCCACCAGGCCGAGCAGCATCAGATAATGGCGACGGCCAGCCACATGAGCTACGTCAGCCCGCCCCCTTTCGCGGCCCAGTACGCCGCGGTGGAGGTGGACACGGAGACGGGCCAGGTCACCGCCCAGCAGGTGGTGATGGCGGTGGACTGCGGCGTGGCCATCAACCCGGTCACCGCCAGCGGGCAGGTGGAGGGGGGAATGGTGCAGGCGTTGGGCTACGCGCTGTGCGAGGAGATGCCGTATGCTGGCGAAGGGCGACTGGCGATCAGCAAATTCGGCGACTACCGCATCTTCGCCGCCGATGAAGTACCGGAGTTAGGGGTGATTCTGGTGCAGACGTATGAGCCGTCGGGTCCGTATGGGGCGAAGGCTATCGCCGAAATTCCGATGGATGGGATGGCCCCGGCCATCGCCAGCGCCATCTTCGACGCCACGGGCGCGCGCTTGCGGTCATTGCCGTTCACGCCGGAGCGGGTGTGGCGGGGGTTGGGGAGGTGAAGGGAGGAGGGGATGACAAGAACTGTCCGAACGATCTGTGAAAATCCGTTCCATCTGTGGGAATCCGTGTTCTTTTGTTTGGTGTGAAAGAGAGGGTACACAAAATGGCAGTCACAATGCCGATCCATCCGGTCTATCAAGAGATTGTCGAGTTTATCGCCGCGGGAACAACGCCCAGCAGTGTGGCCGCCTATCGCCCCTCCGAAGCAGCCAGAGCGCGGGTCGAGGAACTGATTCGTCGCGAGAAATCTGACGGTCTCGGCGCAGAGGAGACGGCTGAGTTGGAGCACTATATGCAGTTGGAACATCTGATGCGACTGGCAAAGGCGCGGGCGCGGCGGATTGTGAATTCTGAGTAGCGTGGATTGACCATATTTTGCCTGATTTCTGTCCCACACCACCAGTCTGTTGTGCTATACTTCAATCCAACACAAGAATGTATGCTGCGACCGAATCATGAACAAGAAAAAGCTGTTTGAAAAGATTCTCGCTGGCTCAAAGAATATCAGCTTCAGCGATTTTGTGACGCTAGTGGAAGCGTTCGGTTTCGTGTGGTCACGAACTCGCGGCAGCCATTCTATTTTTGAACACCCTGACATTCCGGAGATTTTGAATTTGCAAAACAGCAAAGGACAGGTCAAGCCCTATCAACTCCGCCAGTTCTTACAACTTGTCGAGCAGTATAACTTAGAACTCGAGGACTGACATGCAAGACTACTTTATCAGCATCTTTTACTCCGAAGAAGATGGCGGCTATATTGCCGACATTCCCGATTTGCGCTTCTGCTCCGCGTTTGGCGAAACGCCGGAAGAAGCCTTGCGCGAAGTGCAAGTGGCAAAAGCAGCCTGGCTGGAAACTGCGCGCAGCAGCGGCAAACCCGTTCCCAAGCCGATGTATCGGCCGGCCATCTATCACCTTCCTCTTGCCTCTGCGCTTTCAGTCGCCTGACAACACGCTGAACTCGCGCCGGGCCACGGACAGATCGAAAGCGTGCCCGTCTATGACGAAGGCAACGACCACTATTTGCTCGTCGATTTCGGCTGGGAGCGAACAGGCCGGGCCTACGCCGTCGTCGTGCATACCCGGCTCAAAGATGAGAAGATTTGGATTGAGCGGGACGGCACGGAAGATGGTGTGGCCGAGGAGTTTGTCCGGGCGGGTGTGCAGCGGGAGGATATTGTGCTGGTTTTCTACCGTCCGGAACGACGCCACATTACGGAGTTTGCAGTGGCATAGAAAAGCCAGCGCGATTTTCGACGCCACGGGCGTGCACCTGCGGCGCTTCCGTTTACGCCGGAGCGGGTGTGGTGGGGGTTGACACAATGATGTATGTTTTCATAATATACGATTATGCTTGATTTGGGTGAACTTGAAGGATTTGAGTGGGATGAGGGCAACCGGACCAAAAGCTGGGACAAACACCGGGTTTCTCCGAGCGAATGCGAAGAAGTCTTCTTGAACATCCCGCTATTATTGCACGACGACACCCGTCATTCACAGCAAGAGCCGAGATTTTATGTTCTTGGCAAGACGAACCAAAAACGTCTACTGTTTCTCGCCTTCGCTGTACGTAACACGAAAATTCGGGTTATTTCAGCGCGCCCGATGAGTCGCAAGGAACGACAAGCCTATGAGCAAGCCAATCCCTGAATTTGCAAATGAAGATGAAGAACGGGCATTTTGGGATGACAACGATTCTGCCGACTATCTCGACTGGGGCCAGGCACAGTCGGTCGTCTTTCCCAAACTCAAACCTTCCACCAAAACCATTTCCCTGCGCTTACCAGAATCCATGCTCGATCGGATTCGTCTGCTGGCAAACAGACGGGACATTCCCTACCAGTCTCTAATCAAAGTCTTTTTGCAGGAACGGATCGATGAGGAGTTTCATCGTTCACGGCAATAAAACGGTAGGGAACGACGCCACGGGGGCGCGCCTGCGGGCGTTGCCGTTCACGCCGAAGCGGGTGTGGCGGGGGTTGAAGGGGTGAATTATAGTGATTTCTCTTCTTTTGAGGGTGGATAGGTTATTTTGGGTTCTTTGACAAGCAGGCGCTCGATCAGTACAATTCGACTCTATGCCGTATCAGTCAGTTACACCGGGGCGGCTTGCGCCGCTGAACTACCGATGCAACTGACCCATCTCCCTGCGGTCGGCGGGGCAAGCTGATTCGGGTGTTGGGCCGGACGCTGCGCGCCCGGCCCATTCTAATCGCGCCAAGTCTGCAAATTTGCAGTTCTAAACCAAGTCTACGCAAAGGTTGATTGACATGAATGACTTATTCTGGTTTATAGCCGGAGTAATTGTGGGTTTTATTACGAATCTGGTATCGCCCCCAATTTACGATTGGCTTCGGCAAAGATATAAGCGCTGGACTCTAAAAAGGTCTACAGGACGAAGTATCACGGTTGTAATAGGGCCTAGCCATACGAAAGAGAAAATGTCGGTGGGT
>JACQGT010000186.1 GCA_016199425.1 Chloroflexota bacterium | reverse complement strand
GGTATTAAAGATCGTGCGACTCGCGAGATTACGTCACTGCCCAATATCCAATACCCAATATCTGATATTGATACCCAATATTCAAAGGTGTACGCAATGCTCACCATCCGCAACCTGACCAAACGTTACCCCCGCCCGGGCCGGGCCTGGTGGAGCGACGAGACGATCACCGCTGTGGACGATCTCAGCTTCGACCTGCCCGCGGGTACGTCCATCGCTTTGTGGGGTGTCAACGGCGCGGGCAAGACGACAGTGCTGAAGTGTCTGCTCGGCCTGCTCGCCAGCGAGGGCGAACTGCACCTGAACGGCTACGATCTGCGCCGGGACGGACGCACGGCCCGCCGTTTTCTGGGCTACGTGCCCCAGGAACTGGCCTTTCACAACGACCTGAGCGTGGCCGAAAGCTGCCGTTTCTACGCCCGGTTGAAGGAAGTGGGCGACGAACGCATTCCAGTTGTGTTGGCCCAGGTGGGGCTGACCGATCAGGAGAAAAAGGCGGTGGGTGCGCTCTCTGGCGGAATGAAGCAGCGGCTGGCCCTGGCCCTGGCCCTGCTGGCCGAGCCGCCGGTCCTGCTCCTGGACGAGCCGACCAGCAATCTGGACGCAGCCACCCGGGATGAATTTATTGACCTGCTGGTGCAACTGCGCAACGGGGGCAAGACGCTGCTCTTTACCAGCCACTATGCGGACGAAGTGGGGCGGCTGGCCGAGCGGGTGTTGATCCTGCGGGACGGGCGGCTGGTGGCCGACGGCGCGCCAGCAGAGGTCTTACAGCGACGACCGACGGCGGACCGCGGACGGCAGGTACTCCCGGGACCGCAGACGACCGACGGCGGACGGCAAATGCTGCCGGGACCGCAGACGACCGACGGCGGACGGCAGGTACGCACGGATCACCCGTCGTCACTGGCTCCCGCGGTCGGTGGTCCGTCGTCTGCCGTTAGCGGTCCGTCGTCTGCGGTCGGTGGTCTCTCGCCCGCCGTCGCTTTCAGCGCAGAGGAGCCACTCCGATGAACATCAAAACCATTGCCACCCTTGCCAACTACGAGCTGCGCGCCTCCCTGCGCAACCGCTGGTTCGCCCTCTACGCCCTGGCCTTCACCGTCCTGGCCGTGGCCCTGAGCAGCCTCTCCCTGAGCGGTGCAGGGATGTTCGGCTTTGCTGGCTTCGGGCGTACAGCCGCCAGTCTGATCAATCTAGTCCTGCTGATTGTGCCGCTGATGGGACTCACCATCGGTGCCCAGAGCCTGGCCGGGGAGCGGGAACAGGGAACACTCGCCTATCTTTTGGCCCAGCCGGTGAGCCGGGCGGAGGTGCTGCTGGGTAAACTGGCTGGGCTGGGCGGCGCGCTGCTGGCTGCGCTATGCCTGGGCTTTGGCCTCTCCGCCGCGGTCATCGCCTGGCAGGGGGGCGCGGTGGAAGCGGGGCGCTACGGCGCACTGGTCGCCCTCTCCCTGCTTCTGGCCCTGTCCACCCTCAGCCTGGGGATTTTCATCTCGGCCTGCAGCCGCAGCGGCGCGCTGGCTGTGGGACTGGCCCTCTTTGTCTGGCTGCTCCTCGTCTTTGTAGGGGATTTGGGACTGATGGGCACGGCGATTGTGATGAAACTGAAGATCGGCACCCTCTTTAGCCTGACACTGCTCAATCCGTTGCAGGTCTTCAAAATTGCCACGGTCAACAGCCTGCGCGCCAGCCTGGAGATTCTCGGCCCCGCGGGCATCTACGCCACCCGCACCTATGGCGACGCGCTCAACGCCCTGCTCATCGGTGTCCTGGCCGTCTGGGTGGGCTTGCCGATGCTGGGGGCGTATGTGCGCTTTCGGCTCGAAGGAGACTTTTGAATGCGGAATGCGGGGCCCAGGGGGCACCCCGGAATACGGAACGGGGAACGTTATCACCGGCGAGCAACGGAATACGGAATACGAAATACCCAATATGGACACCGACCAATGCAACACAGAACGATTCTTTTTACTTTACTGATTCTCCTCCTCTCCGCCTGCGGCGGTGGGACAGTTGACCCCAACGTTCCGCCGGAGATTGTCTACGGAGAGGATGTATGCGACCGCTGCGGGATGATCATCGGCGATGACCGCTTTGCCGCCGCTCTGGTGATGGAGAAGGCCGCCAATGATTACGAGCAACTGCTTTTCGATGACGCGGGCGAGATGTTTGCCTTTGCCGGGGAAGACAACGGGCAGTCGAAAATCGTCAGTTGGTTCGTCCACGATTACAATAGTAGAGAGTGGCTGGATGCGCAGGTCGCCTGGTTTGTGGTGGCCGACGATCTACAGACACCGATGGGTTTTGGCGTGGCTGCCTGCGCGCATGAAGTGGAAGCCCTGGCCCTGGCCCAGGAATGGGGCGGAGAGGTCCTCACCTTTGCCCAGGCGGCGGAACAGATTGACGGATTGGAGGGAATGGATTCCCACGGACACAAATGAAGCACAGACGTATTGCGTATTGCGCATTCCGTTTTGCGTAAGCAGTGAGAGTTGCGCCGACGCAATACGCAATGGAGTGACGAGTCGCATCATCTCACAATCTCATCATCACATCTCTTTGACTGAAAGGCTTTACCGATGTTCAACCGAAAAACATTTCTTGCTATTCTCTTCGTTCTTCTCTTCGCCCTGGCCGGGTGTGGCGGCAACGATCCGGAACCCACCGCCACACCCGCGCCGGCCAAACCCGCAGCGGCTGCGGCCCCCGCGGTCGTCGGCGACGCCGCAGCCGGCGAGACGGTCTTTATGAGCATCTGCATTGCCTGCCACGGACCGGACGCCAAAGGTGTGACAGGGTTGGGCAAGAGCCTGCACACAGCAGACAGCGAGTTTGTGCGCGGCAAGAGCGACGACGAGCTTGTCCAGTTTATTCTGGTTGGGCGCACCCCGGATGATCCGCTCAACACCACCGGTGTGGGGATGCCCGCCAAGGGCGGCAACCCGGCCATCACCGAGCAGCAGTTGCACGATGTGGTGGCCTACATTCGTGGGTTGAAGTAGTCATCTTCCCCCGAACACTCTTTGGGATGCATAGTGTGTGATGCGTATACTGTCCAATCAGTATACGCATCACACACCATCTACTTGCCATGTCCATTCGCCCTGATTGACTGACACATTTAATTCATGTGTTAGTAATTCATGTGTTAGTAAAGTTTGAATTCATTCGAGCATAAAGATGGATGAGAAACTGAGAGTAGATGTAGCAGCTTGGCGTTTGGAAGCAAAGACAGGTTCGGGATCAGGGCCTGGCTCAAGCCAGGGGGAGGAGAGTAAGGGAAGGCCCTCAAGCAGAGCGCGTCGTACCCAACGCCAGCCAAGTTGGAGATAACTCAAGCCGCGCTGCCAGTGGGTATCGACCCAGTGACGACGTTGCCAGGCGACCACGGCGGTGCCGGTGCTGACCAGATAAAGCGTGGCCGTAGCCAGGATCAAGCAGAGGCGGGAGAGGGCAGCAGCATCCTCAATTTCACTGGATTCGAGTTGGAAACCAGCAGACTTGTCATCCAAGAAATTCTCCTCGATGTCGAAGCGCAGGCCGTACTCGTCGAAGGTCTCCAGAGAGGTAGGGCGGTCGCTGACCACAGCCCAGGACTGATAGCCCTTGGGTGTGCGCACACGCCCCAAAGCCAGATGCACCGGCCCAAACTTCTGGGCAGTGATGCATACCTGGTGCAGGAGAGCAATCTGTCCTTGGCCCGGAAGCAGACTCATCACCTTGCGCCGAGGCTGGCCAGGTCGGTAGACCCAGAGGGAAGTCTTGAGGCGGATGGCAAAGTGCCAGCCTTGCGCCAGGGCTAGCTGCATCAGACGTGTGTCGGTAAAGCCCCGGTCCGCCAGCAAGATCACGTTGCAGCCGGCTGGCAAGAGCCGCATCACTTCGGGGAGCAAGGCGGCATAGTTCTCAAAACTGACACTGGCACTGGCCTGTTCCAGCACCAGCCAGGCCAGGGGCACAGCCCGTCCCCGATAGATCAGCGAGATGCGTACCACCACGAAGCGATTCCAGAGCAGGCTGCTGTCCAGAGCTAGTTCCACCTGTTGTTCTCGCCAGTGCAATAGGGCTGCCACCACCAAGTTGTGGTAGATGTTACCCGGTCGTATCTTACGGTTGTGTAACCAGCGCGACAACTGCCGTTCCTTACTGGCAGCCTTGCTCTCACCCGGACGAAAGAGAGTCCACTGGCTCAGGTGGATCTGCTCGCTCAGCAGCAGCCCCACGATGGCCCAGACGAACGTTACCAAGTTGCGCACGTCCCGAAAGCTGACGCCAGCTTGCCCTATGAACTGGCCGATCTGTTGGTAGAGTCTTAGGTTTTCTGACATCGCTTCTCCTCCTGGAATAATAGATGGGGGATCACCAAGTAGTTTCCCTCTGATACTTCTATTCTACCACAGCCACGATCGTACAGAAACCTATTCTTACACTAATCTGAGTAAAATGTGTCAGTCAACCAGCCATTCGCCTCTATCTGCTCACCGCCCTCTTCGCTCTCGTCGTCGCCGCGGCCACCGGCTCTCTTCTCCGTTTTGGCCTGGGCTGGGGGATGCCCACCTGGGCCGCCAACTACACCGCCATCCGCCACGCCCACAGCCACCTGATGTACTTCGGCTGGGCCACTTTGGCGCTGATGGCGCTGATCTGGCGCTTTCTCTCCCTCTACACCGGCCGCGCTCTGCCCCGCAGCGTTCACTGGCAGATGGGCATTACCGCGGTCCTGGCCCTGCTCAGCTTCCCCGCTTTTTGGGCCAACGGCTATGGCCTGACCCAAATTGGCTCTGTATCTCTGCCTCTGGGTTCGATGATCGCCACCCTCAACGGTCTCACCTGGTTTCACTTCGCCTGGCTCTACTGGCGACAAAGTAGCGGTCTGGCCCGTCGCCCGCTGCCCGTGCAGCTCTGGGATTGGGCGATTCTTCTTCTGCTTCTCTCCTTCGGCGGTGCATTGGGGCTGGTGGCAATGGTTGTCACAGGCGCGCAGAGCCTCTTTCTGCAGCAGACGTTTCTGCATCTCTTCCTCGATCTCTTTGCTGTGGGGTGGTTCACCGTCGCCCTGCTGGGGCTGCTTTGGGCGTGGCTGGGCCAGCGGGTTGCACTTCCCAGGCGTTTACCCATTCTTCCCCTGGCCCTGGCGATTGCACCCACATTCTTCCTGGGAATCTCCCCCGCGCTGGTAGCGCCGCCCCTCTTTTGGGTGGCCGCGCTCGCCAACGGACTGGCCGGTCTGCTGCTTTTTTGGCACGTGGGCGCGCTGCTACGGCGTTGGGTCCATCTCCCCTGGCTGGCCCGTTTTGGCGTGGCGATGCTGGCCGTGCATGGGCTGATGGCGCTGGTTGTACTCTGGCCCGGCGTCTGGGAGTGGAGCGCCCGCACCCAACTGCGCGTCTACTTCCTGCACAATCTCCTGTTGGGATGGATGAGCAGCCTGTTGCTGGCGTTGATTGTGGAGCAGTTGGGGTTGGGGAAAATGCGTTGGAGCCGCTGGCTTGGCCCAGTGTGGATTGCCGGTGTCGGGGTGATGCTGCTGACACTGTTGGGGCTGGGGATGCTCCAGTTCGTGTCGATTTCCGCCCTCGTCCTCCTGCGCGCCGCGGCGTGGAGCAGCCTCATACCGGCGGCAGTCGCCGTGGGCGTCTGGCTGGCGAGTGTGCGCCTGAATCAGGCTGCTGCCAGCACCCGCTCTGGCTGATCAGCAACAAGCAGCCATCTTGTGAAGTGTTCAATCTTTACGCCGGTAACAACTGTGTCGTCGTCCAGGGCAAAACCGATGAAGGCGTATTCGTCCACATCATCCCAAACGCTGGGCGTAGGTGCGCCGTTGAAATAGACGGTCAACGAATCTGCCAGCGGATTGTAGTTTACCCAAAGTTGACTCGGATCGATTGTGGCCGGGAAATACGCTTTCACCGACTCAGGAATCGTTATCGTTGC
>JACQGT010000022.1 GCA_016199425.1 Chloroflexota bacterium | reverse complement strand
GACGCTGGCCGCGGCCGGCCCCTATACTTTCTTCGCCTTCACCAACGACGCCTTCGAGGCCCTTCCGGTAGAAACCCAGGACGCGCTGCTCATCCAGCCGGAGACCGCTCTCGCACTCCTCTCCAGCCACATTGCCAGCGGTCGCCTCAGCCCGAATTGGGTAACCATCCGGACAAAGCGCATTGTCACCCTCACCGGTGGCCTGTTGCGCCTGGACCCCGACGGCGCGGGCGGATTTACAGTCAACGGCGCGCCTGTTATCGGCCCACCGATTGAGGCGGCGAATGGGGTGATTTATGTGGTGGGGAAGGTGATAGAGTGAACCCATTGATGATAGGATTTTCCCGATGCCCACACCACCCGTCTCCCTCGCTCTGACAGCCTTGAACATCCCCCACCGGGTTTTTGTCCATCTGGGAGTAGTCGATTCCCTGGAACAGGCCGCATCCGAACGCGGGCAACAACCGGAGCAGGTGGTGCGCACGCTGCTCTTTCGCCTGGAAGAGGGGCGCTATCTGCTGGTGCTGGCTGCAGGACCAGCGCAGATTTCCTGGGCTGCCCTGCGCGCCCATCTGGGCGTCTCCCGTCTCACCACTGCCGATCGGGAGGAGGTGGTGAAAGTCACCGGCTATCCCATCGGCGCGGTGGCTCCCTTTGGCCTGCCCACGCCAATTCCCGTGCTGGTGGACGCCAGCGTAACCGCCCAAACGGAAGTCTCCATCGGTTCCGGTGTGCGGGGAAGCGCGGTGATTCTTGCCACGGGCGATCTGCTGGCCGCATTGGGCGATGCGCCGGTGGTCTGGTTGCGGGACGAAAAACGGGTTGAATGAGTCCACCGCAAAAAGCCAGAGCGCACACCGCGGAGGCGCGGGGAACGCGGAGGTACGCGGAGAAATTCAGGAGAAAATCTCCGCGTACCTCCGCGAACTCCGCGTCTCCGCGGTGTATTTCTCTTTTTGCGCCCTTGCATCTTCGCGCCTTTGCGTTGAAAATGTACCCAGCGGCTCCGCTACAAAAAATATCTTTGCGCCGCAGATGAACACGGATCAACGCAGAAACGTCTCAGAAAATCTCCGCGTTTCCTCCGCGTTCTCCGCGCCTCCGCGGTAAAATTCTTCCATCTTCCGTTCTTCCGAAAGGCACAACCCATGCACTTCCATCTCTCCGGCCTCATTCCCGCCACCTTCACCCCCCTCCATGCCGACAGCAGCCTGAACCTGGCGCTGATCGGGCCGATGGTGGACTTTCTCATCGACCAAAAAGTGACCGGTCTTTACGTCTGCGGCAGTACAGGTGAGGGCGTTTCGTTGAGCAGCGATGAGCGCAAAGCCGTGGCCGCGGCCTTCGTCCAGGCATCTCGAGGGCGCGTGCCGGTCATTTTGCAGGTGGGCCACACCAGCCTGGCCGAAGCCCAATCCCTGGCCGCCCACGCCGCGGAGATCGGCGCAGATGCTATCTCCGCGGTGCCGCCCTTTTATTTCAAACCCGCTTCTCTGGACGTAAACGTGCGTTGCATGGCCCAAATCGCCGCGGCTGCGCCCGATCTGCCCTTCTACTACTACCACATCCCCCAGATGACCGGCGTGCAGGTGGACGTAGCCGATCTCCTGGCCGCAGGCAGCCGGGTCATCCCCAATCTGGTGGGGGCAAAATACAGTATCCACGATGTGTACAACTTGCAGGCCGCGGCGGAACTGGAGAAGGGACGCTTCAATCTGCTCTTCGGTTCGGATGAGATGCTGCTCAGCGGTCTGTGCGCAGGCGCGCAGGGTGCCGTCGGCACGACGTATAACTTTGCCGCGCCCATCTTCCAGCGGGTCATCGACGCCTACCAGCGCAACGATATGACCGCCGCGCAGATGTACCAGGGACAGACTGTGCAGATGATCCGGCTGATTGCTGGCTACGGGGGGGTGCCCGCCTTCAAGGCAGTGATGAAATTCCTGGGCTTCGACTGCGGCTCGGTGCGCCTGCCCTTGCAGCCTCTCAGCGCCGAGAAGGAAGCAGAACTCAAAGCCGATCTGACCCGTCTCGGCTTCTTCCAGTGGATTGGGTAGGAGAAGAATAGAACGCGAATGCTGCGGATTGGGCGGATAGGAGCGGATAAAAAGCAGAACACGGATTTTGGGGATAGAAACGGATTTTCACAGATTCAGAGAAGACTCTACTGCAAAAAGCCAAAGAGCGCACCGCGGAGACGCGGAGATTTTCCCCTGAACTCCTCCGCGTTCTCCGCGCCTCCGCGGTAAAATTCTTCTACGGAGGCGCAGAAAGCGCGGAGAGTCTCTCCTGAATTCCTCCGCGAACTCCGCGCCTCCGCGGTGAAATTCCCCTTTTTGCAGTGGACTCTTCTTTCGTTTCGTGGGTAGGGAGGTGAGCAATGACAGAATCAGTTGAGAGCGGGCGGCGCGTGCCTGCGGACGAGTTGCTGGCCCTGGTGACGGATGTCTTTGTCGCCTGCGAGATGAGCGCAACCGATGCCGCTCTGCTGGCCGATAGCCTCGTCTACGCGGACTTGAGCGGCATCCATTCCCACGGCGTGCTGCGGGTTCCCGAATATATCAAAAAGCTGACCAGCGGCGGCGTGAACCCGGCGGGCAGACCGTCGATTGTGCGGGATGCGGGCGCGTGTCTGGTGGTGGACGGCGGCAACAGTATGGGGCAGATCGGCATGAACTTCGCCACCCAGCGGGTGATCGAGCGAGCCGCGCTCCACGGCATCGCGGCCGCGGGCGTCCGGGGCAGCAACCACAGCGGCGCGATGGCCTACTATGCCCGCCAGGCCATCCTCCACGGGATGATCGGCATCGCCACCACCAACGCCCTGCCCACAATGGCCCCCTGGGGCGGCGCAGAGCGCATCCTGGGCATCAACCCCCTGGGCGTTGCCATCCCCGCAGGCGAAGAACGACCGATTGTCTTCGACGCGGCCTTCAGCGGATCCTCCCACGGCAAAATCCGCATCTACCAGCAGAAGGGGTGGAGCCTGCCCGACGGCTGGGCGCTGGACCGGGAGGGCCGCCCCACCACTGATCCCGCGGCTGCTATCGACGGACTGCTCATGCCCATCGGCGGCTTCAAAGGCACGGCCTTGGCGCTGATTATGGGCGTGCTTTCGTCGATGCTATCCGGCGCGGCCTACGGCACGGAACTGGGCGATATGGAGCGTGGCCCTCGGCCCGGTCAGGACGGCCACTTCGTCGCCGCCATTCGGGTGGAGGCATTCGAGGAGTTGGCCCGTTTCCAAAGCCGGGTGGATGGGGCCATCCGCCAGATACACGCCTGCCGCCCAGCAGCCGGGGTGGAGCGCATCTACGCACCCGGCGAACTGGAATTTCTGCGCCAGGAGGAGTACCGGGCGCGGGGCATTCCCCTCAACGACGTGACTCTGGCCGATTTGGGCAGCGCGGCGGCGGGTGTGGGGATCGATATTGGGGGGTATAGCTGGCTGGCGGGGTAGACAGATATTTTGACCGGCTGCGCCTCACCTTTCACGGGTGATAGGAGCAATCGACACTTCGCCAGCAGTCGATCCAACTTTTATAGAATCACAGGGGGTTTCTCATGAACATTCGCGACATTTTGACACTCTATGACTACCACTACTGGGCGAACCAGCGCATCCTGGCGGCCGCCGCGCAGAGCGGCCAGGAGCAGTTTCTGGCCCGGGCGGGGCACAGTCTGGGCAGCCTGCGCGCTCTCCTGGCCCACTGCGTAGACGCGGAGTACGGTTGGCGCACCCTCTGGCAGACGGGAACTGTCGCCGGGTTTGAGACGGTGACGGAAGAGCAATTCCCCACTCTGGATGCCCTGGCCCGACGCTGGGCGCAGGAAGAGATGGCTATGCGCGCCTATTTGGCCGGCCTGACCGATGCCGACCTGAGCAGCTATGTGCGTTACACAACCGATGAAGGGGCAAAGCGGGAACGGCTGCTCTGGCATTGCCTCTGGCATCTGGTGAACCACGGCACCCAGCACCGCAGCGAAGTCGCCGCCATTCTGACTGGCTATGGGTACTCGCCAGGCGATCTAGACTTTACGGTATTCCTGAACGAACGGCCCCGCTGATACGAGTTGGTTCCAATCGAAAGATAACATAGAATGGGGGCAGGATGAGACTCCTGTGGGCTGAAAGGTGGCAAGGCGATGCCTGGCGCGACTATCGCCAAGAGTATACAGAAGCTCTCCAACGACTCGGTTTTGATGCAAAAACTGAGCATCGGCACAGCGAAACCTTTGTGTGATTAGGCCAGAATCAACAGATAATAGACAATGCCGAGCGCCGCACTGCCGGCCAGTGTGATCAGCATACTGAGTTTGAAGCGAAACAGCGCCACAAAGGCGGCAACGGCGATGAAGAGCGCGGCGCTGTCAACTGTGCGCCACTGGGGAATCAACAGGCGCAGCGGGCCAAACTGATACTCATCAACCACGCCAAAGAGCGTTTGCAGGGCAAACCAGACCGCCAGATTGAGAATGACACCGACGACGGCGGCTGTGATGCCCGAAAGAGCGGTGGTAAGTGATTTATTGTTGCGCCAGAATTCGATAAAGGGCGCGCCCAGAAAAATCCAAATAAAGCAGGGCACATAAGTGACCCACGTTGTAATGATCGAGCCGATCACACCGGCCTGCAGCGGTGAGAACGACCCCGGATTGCGATAGGCACCCATAAAGCCAACAAACTGCACGACCTGAATCAGCGGTCCTGGCGTCGTCTCCGCCATGCCCAGCCCGTCCAGCATCTCCCCTGGCTTCAGCCAACCAAAGACCTCCACCGCCTGCTGCGCAACGTAGGCCAGCACCGCGTATGCGCCGCCAAAGGTGACAACGGCTGTCTTGCTAAAGAAGATGGCCTCCTCCACAAAGACGTGGGAGCGGCCAAGCAACGGCCACGTCAACAATAGGGGCAGATTCCACAGCAGCGCGCCCACAATGGCGACTTGCGCAGCGTAGCGCGTGGATGGCTTCTGTGCCTGCGCGATAGAATCGGTGATTACGTAATCGTTTTCTGATTCTGCGCCGGTCTGCCGCTGTTTGACCACATCGAAGGTCTCCAGCCACAGCTTGCCGCCCACAAAGCCGGTGATCCCCGCGACCAAAACGATGATAGGGAATGGGATATTGAAGAAGAATATGCCGACGAAGGCCAGGCCAGAGAGTGTGACCATCACCCCGTTCTTGAGTGAGCGGCGGCCGATCCGCATCACTGCCTCCAGAACAACCGCCAGCACAGCCGGTTTCAGGCCGTAAAAGAGCGCCTGTACAAGGGTAATCTCCTGAAACCCGGCGTAGAGGATGCTCAGGAGCAAAATCGAGACAAAGCCTGGCAGGACAAACAGAGTGCCAGCGATCAATCCGCCTTTGGTTTTGTGCAACAGCCAGCCCAGATAGACTGCCAATTGTTGCGCCTCTGGGCCGGGCAGAAGCATTGTGTAGTTGAGGGCGTGCAGAAAGCGATTTTCGCTGACCCAGCGTTTCTCCTCCACCAGCAGCTTGTGCATGACGGCAATCTGACCGGCTGGCCCACCAAAACTGTAGATCGCCACCTTTACCCAAACCCAGAACGCCTCGCGCAGGGTAACGTTATGGGATGGCATACCCTTTGCCACTGCGGATGATTTCTTGCCTCTGGTATCCAATACGAGCCTCGTTTCTTTCCTTTGGCGCTGTGTGCGCTCTCCTGTCAACGGGTAGATACGATCTGATAGATGCCGTCAAAAAGCGACAAACCGCGTCTTTCCAGCTCTCTATCCTCCAGATTTTCCAGCAACCAGCCGCGCAGAATGGCATCAATGCCGATGGCTTCCGGATGCGCAAAGCGCTCATCGCGCAAATCAATCTGATGAACGATTTCCGCCACCGTCTCAATGCCCGGCGCTTCGATTTGAAACGCTTTGAGCAGTGTTTCGAAGGTACACAGATTGCCGTTGTGACCAAACGCCGCGTGCGCATCATTCATATCGAAGCCGATTTCGTCCGCGCCAACCTGCGCGGCGTAGCGAATCCCAGCATCGCCATCAATAAAGCGTCGAATCAACCAAATACAGGCCAGACGGTCTACGTGCGGTTGGGGGCGCGTGACCCACGTTTTTCCCTGGTACTCCCCCATGTGTAGGACAGGGATTGCGGGCGCTGGACTTGCGCCTGGGAATAGCATACGGGCCATTTTGTCTAGACGGGCCGCGGTGGTGGCGCGTTCATAACTGTCAAAATAGTCAATGCTCACAATTTCCAGATAGCGACGCTTGAGCTTTGCCAGCTCATCCTGCGCTTGCCCAACAGCCGCGGCAGATGGTTGCGCTGTGAGCAGGGACTCAATCTTCAACACCTGTTGATCCACCTCGGCGTACTCGGCCTTGCGCGCAGTTTGAAAAAGTTCGACGATGGATTGATGCTCCCACCCGTCAAAGCCATCCACACGCATCACAATCACCTGCCCAGCCGCCTGCCGCACTTCTTGCGCCAGCCACTGGAAGGACTCAATGCATGCATCTGTCGCCGGCAAGAGATAAACACCGCTGACCGGAGAGATGGCCCCCAATCTTTGCAACCTGCGCCACAGCGCCACCCGCGCGCTGGATTTCTTTTTCGCCGACAATGTATATGAAAATGCGATCCATTTGTGATCCATACGCTGTATAATATACGAAATGAAACAAGTGTTGCAAATGTAGAAACACCTGTTTTTAGGTTATCGGATTTTGTGTTAGACTTTCGGGAGTCGCCGGGTCATCCCGGCAATAGTATAGTTTTACAGGTAAAGATTTTCTCTGTAGGGGCTCTTTTTGAAAAACGATGGCATCCGAGTCAATCGGGGTATAGTTTTACAGGTAAAGATTTTCTCTGTAGGGGCG
>JACQGT010000159.1 GCA_016199425.1 Chloroflexota bacterium | reverse complement strand
GACCTGGCCGATGGCCGTCTGACTGCCCAACAACTGCTGCAAGGGCCAGACCTGGGCTTTGCCCTGGCCTGGGTGAATGGATGCGAGAGCGGGCGCTCGGCTGTGCGGCCCGGCGACGAACTGCTGGGCTTTGTGCGGGGTCTGCTGGCCGGGGTTGCCCCCTCCCTTCTGCTCACCCTCTGGTCGGTGGAGGACCTGACCGCCCGGCTCTTTGCCCGGCTTTTCTACACAGAACTATTGAGCAGCGAGAACGGCCATCAGGCCAGTCTGTCCCATACCCTGCGCCGCTCTATCGCCCGCCTGCGTTGGCTGCCCCAGGCGGAGGCGTGGCAGATTCTGCGCGAGGATGGACACAACGACGGGGCGATCAGCCAGATGTTGGGGCGTCTGCCCCGGCAGGAGATGGGTGAAATGGCCGCCTTTCCCTTTACCCACCCCTACTTCTGGGCCGCCTATGCGCTGACCGGGGAGGCGCGGGCTGTGTCCTAGTACAGCGCGGCGCAAATACCTGTGCACTTCGCGTGCTCTCGCCGGGTCCGTGACCCGGCGGCATCTGGTGGGCACCCGCCGCCGGTCCGTGACCGACGGAGAGCAGGAACTGCTGAAGTATTTACGCCGCGCTGTACTAGCCGGGCGGCAATTCGACTACAAAACGCATCTGGTGGATTGCGTTCTGGGGCAAACGGGGAAAGCGCACAATGCCCGTAGCTCCGGTGGTGGCGCGGCGGCTCTCGCCGTTGGGCAGAGAGAGGACGACAGCCACGCCGGAGAAGTCGGGCCAGCGCTCGGGCAGGCTGATCTCGGCGGTCAACAGGGCCAGGGTCGGGTCCTCCACATCCGGCAACAGGCGCAGCCGCACCTCCAGATTGTAGCCCGACTCCGCCTGGGCTGGGGCTACGGTCAACTCCCCCAGCGCAGCACTCTCGTCTTCGCTTTGGCGCAAGGCCAGGTTGGGCTGGTCTTTCCCCCACAGCAGCAGGGCCAGATCGATCACCAGTTGTGCGCCGGTCTGGGTCGCTTCGATCAGCCATTCCCGCCCCTGCGCCAGGATCTTCCGCCACCCCGTCCCGGCTTCGGCCAGCGCATCTTGCCCCGGCAGCGGCAAGGGTGTGGCGAGAGGCGCATGGGCCAATCCTTCTTCTGCTTCGATCTGCAATAGCATCACCACATCCGCGTAGAGTTGTTGGCAACGACGACAAACGGCGCGATGGCCGAGGAAATCGGCAAAGCGATCCTCTAGCGCCTCTCCCCGGCCTTCGGCCTGGGCGCAGAGATAGAGCGCCTCGGCGAACTCATCGCACTCGGCGGCATAGATTTCACGCAGAGTCCGCTCTGTCTCCTGCGCCCCATTGGGTCCAGCCATGCCTTTCATTCCTTTCTCTCTTGATTGACGTCCCACCGCGCGGTTTCTTACAGGCAAAAAATAGTCCGAAGTCTTGCGTCCTGAGTCCGCAGTCCGTATTCCGCACTCCGCACCCCGCATTCCGCATTCCGCATTCCGAGTTCCGCATTCTACAAGAGTCCCCACTCGGCCAGGCGCTGGCGGGTATAGCCCTGGCTCTCCAGATGGCGGCGCACTTTGCCCAGTGCCCGGTGGCGAATTTGGTAGAGATTGTTGGCTGTAATGCCCAGCCGGGCGGCCAGGACCCCGGCATCTGTCTCTGCTTCGCGCAGAACCATCTGCTCCCGCTGGGAAAGGTTTGTTTCCACAAACGCGTCGATGAGGGCCTGGATTTTCTCTATCTCCAGGGCCTGTTCGATGCGGGCCGTCGGGTCATCGGGCTGGCCGCTCTCTTCAGTCAAGGGAGCGGGCGCGGCCAGCCTGTCCCGTCGATCCCGGCGTATCCAGTCAATAGTTACGCGCAAAGAGACCACCCGACACCAGCCCAGCAGCGAGCCTTCACCCCGGTAGAGGTGCAAACCGCGCAGGATGCGCTCGCAGGCAGCCTGGGTACACTCCCGCGCGCACTCCTGCACCTGTTCTTCTGCCATCCAATAGAGCCGGGGACGCAAATAGGTGTAGACCCAATCGATCAGTTGCTGCTGCAAGGCTGCCCAGACCGCGCCGTCCCGATCCAGCAGCCGTTGCCACATCTCCTGATCGTCCAGCCCAGTAGGCGGCGATATGTTCGCTGTTTCGGTCATTGACAAAAGCCCCGGTGGCCTGCCTTGAAAAAAAGGACACGGATTTACACGGATTGTCAGGATTTGCACGGATAAAATCTGCGAAAATCTGTGGCTCCTGCGAAATCTGCGTCCTCTGCGTTCTCGTTTTGATTGATTCTGGTGTGTAAGCGAAGGCAGTGTCAAACGTCAAGCCAGTTGCGCATGGCTGTCAGTCTACGGGGTAAACGCCGCAGGCTGCAAATTTTCCTGCGCAGCGTCATATAAAAGCAGACGCCCGCAGCCGAGAGGTTGCGGGTCTCTTTGTGTGTGTAGATGCCGAGAGGTGGGTTGTGTGGAAGTGGAAGGCGCGGTTTGACCGGCAGATCGGGCGCGGCTATACTAAGGCCGAAGATGTGTCGCTGTTTGCAAAGGACAAATCGATATGACTCTCGATGAAATTCTGCAAGATATTCATGCGCTGGAAGAAGACCTGAATATGTATGAGCGCAAATACGGCGTTCTGTCAGAGACTTTTTACGACGCCTATATGCAGGGGGAAGAACCGCCAGAAGCCGCGTGGGTAGCCGATTGGAACGATTGGGCCGGGGTGCATGAGATTTGGCTGGACCGGCGGCAGCGCTATCAGACTGTCATCGCGTTGTTGCAGAAACAGACGAATCTGATCGATCTCATTCAACGGGCAGCCCATCGTGAATCTATTCCGCTCCCTGCGTGAGTATGAGGAGTTTCTTTACACACTGCCGCAACGGTATCCCGCCGTGGCTGCCTCCACACTGGTGGTAGCGCGGCGGGGCGCAACAGTGGCAAGCGTGAACGGGGACGTTATCTTTCGCAGCGGCTATCGTCTGGTCATCCGGGAGCGTCTCGTCTTTGAGGCTGGACCCGTTACGCTTGTGCGCTACAGCTATGAAGTTTGGTTCGGCCAGGAGCAGCAGTATTGGTACGATCCCCAGCCGCACCCCGATATTCCTTCCCTCGCACGCAATCACCCCCATCACAAACACATCCCGCCCGACATCAAACACAGATTTCGACAAGCTCAATCCAAGCCGCATCCCCGCGCCGGGGCTTTCCTTCAGCGCGCCCAACCTGCCCTTTCTGATCCGGGAGGTGGAGGGGCTGATAGGGAGGGAAGAATAGAACGCGGGTAACTACCTCGACAATGTTAGATTACGAAAATCCGTGAATTTAGCGCCGGTTTCACGCCACTGAGCGCATTGACCAGTGAGCGCTGGTTGAGTAGCCGAGT
>JACQGT010000158.1 GCA_016199425.1 Chloroflexota bacterium | reverse complement strand
GGTCTCTGGTCAGCCAGTAATTCAGTATTTGCCGGTCAGATTTACACGAAATGGGAGTCTCAATTATTGTAATATCAATTTAGTAAGCGTCAAGAAACAAGTTAGGGGTTTCGTTTAGAGGTATACCCACCTAAACCCTGAAGTTAAATCTTGACGCTTACTTAGTTGCTTGTTCTTAGGCCGTTGAAGTGTATCGCAACTACCGCTAACTATTATTATACGGACTCATTCCGCATAACTATCCCAATTGGGGCGTCAATTCCGGAAATATTTCCGTATATCCTGCCGCTCAGTGGTGATATACGGACGAGCTTCCGCCTAAATGCCCATTTGAAGCTGCGATTACACCCTTTAGGCGGAAACCACGCCACACGACACATCGACTACCCAGCCTGCTGGATGAATTATACAGACCGTTTGTCGTTAGTCAACAAAGCGTTTATGACCTGCTCGCTACTTTTGTCCCGTGCCATTACGCAGTTTCTCGCGCATCCACGGTAACTGATGCAATCGGAATACTTTCTCTGAGCGAAGGGGTATACGCTGATACCGCCAACAGATCCTTGACGGGTGAGCGGCGTAGAATGTCTAAGGCTAACGTTCGCAATTCCTCGGACAGGACGTTTAATCCTGTGAGCGGTATACTCCGCAAACCTGCCTCGGTGGGTTGTGCGAGAAAAGAGTAATTGAAGATGCTCAACCCCACCGCCCGCCGCTCCGCCTTGTTGACGCGCAGCAGCAGGTTTTCGTTCAGTTCAAGGCCGGTCCCTTTCTCGCCCGGCGCAAAGGAGATGTAAAGTGTATCGCTTACTTCGTCATACTTCATGAACGGTATTAGCATTGTCATCCGATTTCTTTCTGATACGCCGTCACAATGTAGTTATTCGCCACTGGCGGTCGATTCCCTTGCTCACGATACCGAAACAGCACGACTGCTACGATATGGGTATTGTCCAAAGTCAAGTGGTTGAACGCTTTCGTATAGGTATATTTCTGCGGATTGAGCAGGTCTTGTTGGCGTCGGCTTTGCTGGATCGTTTGCTTCAGCTCTTCCTCATAGTTTTCCATCTCTGGATGATTGGTTGGCTCAAGGATATGCTCCCACCGTTCTTGTGTGAGATAAACTTCCCGTCCATCTCGATCTTGAACTGTCCAGCGCACACCATCTGCCATTATGTCCATCCTTTTTCAGTATACGTACCCATTCTTCCGTAGTCAATAAGGCAAAAACCATCGGGTCTACTTCAAAGTTGGGGCAAAGTGTCGGATTTTCCTATTGCCCCATCTGACGCACCAATTGCCCCAGGAACGCGCCAATCCGCTCTACACTGTAGCCCCGTCTCTCCCGCAAGTAGCGGAAATAGGGCGGGGTGAGGGGAGCGAGCAGCAGGCCGGTGAGCATCTCCAGGTCCAGGGAATGGTCAATCTCGCCGGCAGAACGGGCCCCACGCAGCAGACCGGCGACGGTCATGTGCTGGAAGCTGAAATAGGGCGGGTCGATCCCGGCCATCGCGGGCGCAATCCCCGCCTGTTGCACCTCGAAGAGCAAGGCCATGTGGTGGTCGGTGAAAGCAGCCACGTGGCCGAAAAAGTGCTCCAGACGCGCCAGATAGGGCGCGTTTTCCCCAGCCAGCCGCTGCAAGAGGGCGAGCATCTCCTGTTCGTGAACGCGCAGATTCTCGTCCAACAGCAGCAGACAGAGTTCGCCTTTGTTGGCAAAACGGCGATAGAGCGTCCCTTTTCCCACCTGCGCGGCCACGGCAATCTCCGCCATCGTCACATTGGCTACCCCTCGCTCGGCAAAGAGCGACCGGGCCGCAGCCAGAATCAACTCCCGATTTCTGGTCGCGTCCCTTCGCTCGTGGGCCGGAGGCAGAATATTGGCCCATTCAATTTCGTTGTCAGAGATCAATGGTATCTTCTCAGACATAGTTCGATATTGAGAGATTCAAATTTGACACATCAGAAATCATCAGGTATACTGCTCAACAGAAAAACGGACTCAAGTCCATTTAACTCTGATTGTCACATAAAAGGCGGGAAAATGACAATTCATCCACAGACGAAACTCGGCCCGGTCCATTTGCAGGTGGCCGACCTGAACAATCTGGTGAACTACTACACGACGCTCGGATTGCATCTGCGCCGGCGCAACAGCCAGCAGGCTGTGTTGGGCGCTGGCGAATTGGACCTGCTGGTTCTCACCGAGCGGGCCGACGGTCAGCGGGTGCGGGGGACGAGCGGCCTCTACCACTTTGCGATTCTGCTCCCTTCCCGCAGCGACTTGGGCCAGGCATTGCGCCATTTTTCCCACGCGGCCATCCGGGTGGGTGGCGCATCGGACCACGCGGTGAGCGAGGCGCTCTATCTGACCGACCCGGAGGGCAACGGTATCGAAGTCTACCGCGACCGGCCGCGCAACGAATGGCGCTACCCGAACGGTCAACTGGTGATCAACACGACGCCCTTTGACGTGGAAGGCGTGCTGGCCGCAGGCGACGCCAGCAGCGCAGAGTGGAACGGCTTCCCCGCAGGCACGGTCATCGGCCACATGCACCTGCACGTGGGCAATATCGACGCGGCCGAGGGCTTCTACCGGGACGCCCTGGGCTTCGACCTCGTGACCCGCTACGGTCCCAGCGCCACTTTTCTCTCCGCGGGCGGCTACCATCACCACATCGGAGCCAACACCTGGGCCGGGGTGGGTGCGCCGCCTGCCCCGGAGAATGCCTGGGGACTGTCCTACTTTACTATCGAAGTGCCGGGAACGCAAGCGCTCGCCGACGTTCGGGCGCAGTTGGAGAGTGCGAATGTACCGGTGACGGAACGAGACGAGGGGTATTTCGTGCGTGATCCGTCGGGCAACGGCGTGCTGCTGCGTAGCACCGCTTAATCGGGTTTTTACCGCAAAGGCACGAAACCACAAGCAACTGCTTTTCCTTCGCGCCTTTGTGACTTTGTGGTTTTTAGTTTCATCCAGTCCAATTTTGAAAGGAAGTTTATTATGTCTTGGAAAATCGATCCGTCCCATTCAGAGATTCAACTCTCCGTGCGCCATATGATGATCAGCAAAGTGCGCGGGCGCTTTGAGGAGTTCGGCGGCGAGGTGAATTTCAACGAGGAAAATCCCGCGGCTTCCTCGGTGGATGTGACTATCAATGCCGCCAGCATCAGCACCCGGGATGAACGACGGGACGGCCATTTGAAATCGGCTGATTTTCTCAACGCCGAGGAGTACCCGGTGCTGCGCTTCGTGAGCAAGCGGGTGGAGGTTGTAAACGAAAAGAAGGGGCGCATCTACGGCGAACTGACCATCCGGGATGTGAGCCGGGAAGTGGTGCTGGACGCGGAATATACGGGCCAGGCCAAGAGTCCCTGGGGCGCGACCAGCGCGGGCTTCTCCGCCACCACCAGCTTTGACCGCACGGATTGGGGGCTGGGCTGGAACCAGGCCCTGGAGACCGGCGGCATTCTGGTCGGCGACAAAGTGGATGTGAGCATTGAGTTGGAGTTGGTGAAGCAGGACGCGTAACGAAGAAAGGGACGCAGATTTTTATGATCTGAATCGATCGGCGCTGATTCGGGCAGGAATCCGTGGCAAATCAGCACCGAACTGTATGATAATTCAGGCGGGTGCCCTCTGGGCGCTGCGTCCGCTTCTGGTAGGCTTAGTAGTTACGTGCCCAACCACACAATACGACAAAGACCTGTGGGCAAATGTCCACAGGTCTTTGTTTTCTCATACGGTGACTCTACTGCAAAAAGCATACCGCGGAGGAGCGGGGAGCGCGGAGGAAACGCGGAGATTTTCTCCTGAATTCCTCCGCGAACTCCGCG
>JACQGT010000157.1 GCA_016199425.1 Chloroflexota bacterium | reverse complement strand
GGCGCAGCCATCGACAATGGACTGCATGGCCTCCTGGCCTCCCAGCAGATGGGGATGGCTGAACACGACCGATTCGCTGCGGAAGGCGCGCTCGGCAACCGGTGTATAGAAGCGCGCCGGGTCAATCGCGCGCCAGTGTTCCTCGTTGATGCGATAACGACGCTTGGTGTGTGGCTGGTAGAGGGGAGAGTTGGTCAGAGGCTCGTACACGCCGCCCACATGGGTGCCGAGTTCGGCGCTCAGGGCCTGGCGAAATGCCTGCACGGGCGCGCCCGCGAACGCATCCGGGTTGTAGCGGAAGACATAGGCGTACATGCCCTGGCGCGTCACCTGCGCACGGCGGGCCAACGGCGCCACTCCCTCGATCTGGGCAAGTTGCCCATCCAGGAAGCGCAGACTCGCCTCGCGCCGGGCGACCTGGGTGGGCAAGCGATCCAGTTGGGCCAGCAGGATGGCCGACTGCCACTCGGTCATGCGATAGTTGCCGCTCTGGATGTGCTCCCAAGTGTTGGGATCGGCGTCGGGCCGGCGGCGACCGCAGTTGCGCAGCGAATAGAGCCGCTCAAACAGGCGGTCGTCGTTGCTCATGACGAAGCCGCCCTCGCCGGCGTTCAAGCTCTTCGAGCTTTGGAAGCTGAAGCAGCCGATGTCGCCCAGCGAGCCCACGCCGCGGTCGCGCCAGCGCGAGCCCTGGCTGTGCGCGCAATCTTCGATCACGTGCAGATTGTGCTGGCGCGCCAGGCTCAGCAGGCGATCCATGTCAGCCAGGTTGGCGTAGAGATGCACGGGGATGATGGCACGCGTGCGCGGGGTGATGGCCTCGGCCACCTTGTCCGCATCTATGCAATAGGTGTCTGGCTCGATATCGACGAGAATGGGGACGGCATTGACATCCAGGGCGGCGGCGGCCGTCGCCTGCCAGGTGTTGGCGGGCACGATCACCTCGTCGCCGTAGCCGATGTCCAGCGCCTCCAGGGCCAGTTGCAGGGCTACGGTGCCATTGGCGACGGCCAGGCCGTGCCGGGCGGTGTGGAAATCGGCAAACGCGCGTTGAAATTGGGCCTCGTATGGTCCGTCGAAGGCCCAGCAGCCGCTTTCGAGCACTTCGTGCAGATATTCGATTTCATGCTTCTCGAAGATTGGCCAGGCCGGCCATCTTTGTGACCATACAGGAGTCCCACCGTTGACAGCTAGCTGTGGCATAGACACTTCCTCTTCATTGAGTCCGTTGTCACAACGGGTAGATTTGGTTGAAATAGTGTGAGGGATAGGAGGGACGCAAGCGGCTCACGCTGTTCGTCCCTTGTGGAGATCAGTATAGTACCCGGCGCACATAGGCAGAGCAAGCACCGCCCCTACGCGATTTCGATCGATTGACATTTGACGCGACACTAGCCTTTCACGCCGCTGATCACGATACCCTGAATGAAGTAACGCTGGGCGATGAAAAAGACGATGATGCACGGCGCAATGACAGTCAAAGAAGCGGCCATATACCAGTGCCAGGGAGTGCCGCCAAAAGGTGTACGGAACATCGAAAGTCCCAACGAAACTGGGAATTTGGCATTGTCATTCAAGTAGATCAACGGTCCCTGGAAAGTGTTCCAGTGGAAGATAAAGGACATAATCGCTACCGCGCCCAAAGCCGGTTTGGAGAGGGGCAGAATGATGCGCGCCCAAATATCCAAGTAGGAGGCGCCTTCGATCACGGCTGCTTCATCATACTCTTTGGGCAGTCCCATGTAGAACTGGCGCAACAGAAAGATCAGATAGGCGCTGCCAAACCAGGCCGGGCCTATCAGCGGCTTGTACGAGTTGAGCCACTTCAGTTTGGAAAAAAGAATGTATTGGGGAATGAGTGTCACTTCGCCGGGAATCATCAGCGTGGCCAATACGAGAACAAAGAGGAAGTTGCGCCCTGGCGCACGCAATCGTGCAAAGCCAAAGGCAATAAACGAGTTGGAGATCACCTCGGCAAGCACCACCGTTCCCGCAAAGTAGAACGTATTGGCAAAATAACGGCCAAAGGGGTTGAAAGTGAGCGCGTCGTAGTAGTTGTTCCACTGGAATTTGGCGGGTATCCAGTTAGGAGGCATCTTCAGCGCCTCGATCTGTCCCTTTAAGGATGTGGACAACATCCAGAAGATGGGAAAGAGGACTACAACCAGAATGGCTGTGGCCAGAATCGTGGAAAAAATGGCTGCCGCCCGTTCTTGTGCGTTTTTGGTGGAGAGAAAACCCATTTTCCAGGCCCGGATGTCGGTCGGGCGAACAATATTCTGGGATAAAGTCTGTTCGGTCATACGATCAACTCCTTATACTCGCTACGGTATGCGCTACCGGACTTGTCGTTATTCCTGTGGACTGCTCTTGAGTCGGCTGTTTAGCCTGCCGACGGATACGGGACAACCAGACTGATACTCATTGCCCCAGCATACGGGAAAATTCAGATGGCATTGTCGCCTTCGCCCGCGGATTCGTAATAGACGGCGCGCCGGGAAGCGCGGAAAGCCAGAATCGTCAAAACCAGAATCACAATAAAGAGCAGCCAGGCCTGAGCAGACGCATAGCCAAAGCGGTAACGTCGGAAAGCATTCAGATAGAGATAGAGCACGTAGAACATCGATGCGTAGGCCGGTCCACCTTCTCCGTTAGAAACGATGTAAGCAGGCGTGAAGACCTGGAACGAGCCGATCATTCCGGTGATAAATGTAAAAAGAATGACGGGCGAAATCATGGGCAGGGTGACATTGCGGAAACGCTGCCACGCATTGGCGCCGTCGATGGTAGCTGCCTCGTAAAGGGTCGTGGGCACACCCTGCAGACCGGCCAGATAGAGCAGCATTGACCCGCCAAATCCCCACAGGCTCAGGAGTACGAAAGAAGGCACCACCCAATTGGGATCGAAAAACCACTTGGGTCCCTTGATGCCCAAAGGGATAACCCCACTTGGACCGACGAACAGACCAATCAGATAGTTCAATATTCCGAAGCTGGGGTTGAGAACCCATTGAAAGAGAAAGGCCACGGCCACACTGCCCGCCACCAGTGCGGGAATGTAGTAGAGCGTGCGGAAGACGCCGAGAAAAGGCACACCCTTCTGGTTGAGCAGAACAGCCAGGCTCAGCGAAGCGACAATGCCCAAAGGCACGCTGAGAAAAGTGTAGTAGACCGAAACCTGCAAGGACTTGATGAAAATACGGTCGTTGAAGAGACGAGTAAAATTGTCGAGAGCGGCCCATTCAGGCGGGCTGGCGACATTATAATTTGTAAAACTCAGGAAAAGCGAGGCGATGATCGGACCGCCACGGAAGAGGATAAAACCGATCACCCAGGGGAGGATGAATATCCAGAACCAGATTGCTTCCCGCCGCGCAATTTTTCCCTTTGGAAGAATCCCAACCATTGCTCACTCCTTTGCGCTATTATTGATACCCAAGAATGCGCCCATTTTCTGTGCGAACAAAGAGACGGCCTGCTGCCACCGTCGGCGCAGAACGGGCCAATTGTGCTTGCTCCGAACGCCAGACTTCCTGCCCGTCTGTCCGCCCGATTGCCAACAGATGGCTACCTTCGCCGTAACGGTCGATTACATAGAGATAGCCTTCTGTCACCGCGGGCAGACTGATGAAATTGAGTGTTGTATAACGCCAAAGCTCCGCGCCGCTTGTCCTGTCCAGGGCCACCAGACTATTGGTGGACTTGACGTAAATCTGGTCGCCGTAGGCCCCGGCGGGGATGATCTGGAGATCGGGCAACTGCTTTGCCCACAGCAATTGTCCCGTGCGTCGGTCCAGGCTGTACGCCGTGTCAAAGCTGGTGATGATCACCTGATCGGCCAGCACCACCGGCGCAAAAAAGAGCGAAACCGTATCGAACTCGAAACTCCACTTTTCGCTCCCATCGGCGACGGACAGCGCGTACAGATGGGTAAAATCCGACACATACACGAGACCATCCGCTACAGCCACCGAGGAGGCGATGGGGTTTTGCAGCCCGTATTCCCACACCACCGCACCCGTCTCCACATCCAGCGCGTAGAGCGATTGGGCCGCGCCGACCAGCACCCGGTTCTCCGCCACCAGCGGCGAGGTAACGTGCCCTCCCACATTGTCGTAAGAGCTGCCGACGGCGGGGAAGCGGTATTGCCAGAGTTTGGCCCCGGCGTCCAGGGAGAGAGCGAAAATAAAGCCGTCTGCGCCGGCTTCGGCCCGCACAAAGACTCGACTGCCCGCCACCGCTGGTGAAAGGAACGATCCGGGCAGATTAAAACGCCAGCGCTCAGTGCCGTCTGCCGCATTCAATGCGTAGAGTAGCTGCTCACCATCAGCAAAGAGCGTTCCCTGGGCCACCCCAACCGGGCTGCCGAATTGGGTGTCGCCGCCGATTTCGTATTCCGAGACAAGCCGCGTCGGCAAAGCCAACACATCTGACGTAGCCCGGCTGCGATCTGGTGCGTGGCCTTCCATCGCCCATTCGCCGGAAGCGGATTCCGACGCATTGGCCGGGGCGGGCAAAGCGGGAGCGGCAACGAATGGTTGGGTACCCGGAGAGGCGCAAGCAACGATCAGCACGCCGAACAGCAATAACCGAACAAACCGCAACAGGATATTAAATTGTTTATATTCCATTTGGCTCGTGCATTGCGAAACAGCCAGGGGATGACTGTTCACAGGGAAATTACGATCCTACAAATTGACTGTGGCAAGTATACCACCAGTTGCAGAAAACACAAATTGGCTTTTTTCGATCGGATGTACTTCAAAGTGGAGGTAGCCGATTCCGGGAATCGACCGGACGATCTCCGGCACAGAGAGTTCGTTTGGTCGATTCCCGGAATCAGAGACCCGCGCCCCCAACTTGAAATGCACCCTTTTCAATCGGAATGAAGACACGCTTCATCCCTTCCTCTTATCATCCCTTCCTCCCTTCCGCAAATTTCCTGATTGCGGCCAGATGCGCCCCCACGCCATCCAGCCCAATCCCCATCGTATTGATGCTCACATGGCTGACGCCGAGACCGGACAGACGCTCGATCATTCGCGGCCACTGGCTCTCCGGGTGGCGGGTCAGACTTATGCGAAAATCCACGCCAAAGGCAAGCGGATCTCGGCCTGCATCGGCGATGTAGCGGCGCAGAGCGGCAAGTTCGCCGCTGAGCCGGTCGATATCCCACGTGTTGGTCATCCAGCCATCGCCCAGGCGAGCCATTCGGCGCAGAGACGCATCGGAGCCGCCGCCAAACCAGATGGGGATGGGCCTCTGTACGGGCAGGGGGTAGATGCCTGCATCCGGGATAGTGTGATACTTGCCCTGAAAGGTGACGAGTCGCTGGGTCCACAGGGCGCGCAAGAGCTCCACCTGCTCAGATTGACGACGCCCGCGGTTGTGAAAATCCTCGTTGAGCGCGGTGTACTCCACTTCGTTCCAGCCTACGCCGATGCCCAGGATCAGCCGCCCGCCGGAGAGAACGTCCACCTCTGCCGCCTGCTTGGCCAGGAGGACCGTCTGGCGCTGGGGCAGGATGACGATCCCCGTCATAAAGCGAATGCGTTCGGTCAGCCCGGCCAGATAACCAAAGAGGACGAAGGGTTCGTGGAACATCGAGTTGTGGTCGTAGGGACGGTTAGCCCAGCCGCCGGGCCGCTCCGGGTTGACCCCGATGACGTGCTCGAAGGCCAGCAGATAGTCGATGCCCAGCCCTTCGACGGTCTGGGCGTAGTCGCGGATGGCGGCGGGATCGTCGCCGATTTCGGTTTGGGGAAAGACAACGCCGAATTGCATTTTGACTCTCCTGATCTTCTGATCTGAAAATAAGGACACGGATTGACACGGATGC
>JACQGT010000166.1 GCA_016199425.1 Chloroflexota bacterium | reverse complement strand
GTGAATGGTGAATGAAGAATGGGCGACCCAACGCTCCCCATTCGCTATTCACTATTCACTATTTCCTCTATTCCGCCATCCACGCCTCCACCTGCGCCACACTCTCGTCCGTCCAGAAATACTGGAAGTGATGACCCTCCAACTCCGCCACCTGCAAATCCGGCCAATGACCGTTGCGTACACCCCGGGCGCTGGAGACGCCCACCAGCAGGTCGTTGGGGCCGAGGAGCGCATCCAGCCCCTTATCAAAGGCTTTGGCAAGACCCGCTGCGGTAAAGAGCGAATTCCAATCCACGCCGCCGTCCAGGGGTTTGTTTGTGCCGATCTGCACGAAATACTTCACAGCCAACGGCGCCGTGCCGCTGTTGAGCTTCTTGTAAAGCGCAGATTCGGGCATCAGATCGCCCACGCTGACTGCGCTGTCCAGGAACTTCTTGAGAAACCAGTTGGCAATGAGCGCGGGCGGCGCAATGCCGGCCTGGTTGAGCAGAATCGTCCCCGCCCAGAAGATGGCTTTCTTGGCGTCGGCAATGCGGGTGCCCGCGTTGGGCGCACCGGCCAGAAAGACCCGATCCACAAATTTGTGGCCGCCCTCCAACTCCACCAACGCCCGCACCACCTGCGTGCCCATACTGTGGCAGAAGATGTCCAGATGTACGCCGTCGTCCGCGCCAAAGCCCAGCGCCGTCAATTGCTGGGCCAGGAGCGTGCCGTTCTCCCCCATCCCCGTATTGAACGTCTCGTAGTCGAAGGTCAACACCAGATCGTATGTGTCCAACTGACCCAGGCGCGGCCACGCCTTTTCCACCAGCCAGCCTGTGTCGCTGGTAAAGCCGTGTACCAGCAGCGCGGTCCGTTTGGCCCCGGCCACATCCACGGGTGTCGCTTCGTCGTAGGCCGGTTTGCCCGGCGCGGCGTAGACCGGCGTGTGGTCCGGGTTGAGCCGGGGTTTGCGCACGCCCGTATCCGGGGGCAGCTCTTTGCGGTAGACTTTGTAGAAGAAGAGGCGGGCCGTCCGTTTCAGATCCCGGGTGGGCGCGTCGCCAGCGGTGCGGCTGCCGCCGTCCGCGGGCGCGTCTGCGGGCAGAGGCAGGTGGGTGATGGAGAGAGCCAGTCGTCGCCGGTTGGGGTCCCGAGAGCCAGTGGTTGGGTCGTCTACCTGCCCGGCCAGGAAGTAGTGTACCCCGTCGAAGGCGATAGGCAGGACGCCCTGCAAATCCTCCTCCTCGTCCAGCGTCAACTCCAGGCGCAGAGGATTCTCCTCGCTGATTTGGGCCAGTTCCTCCGGCGTGGCGTTGACGGCCAGGATGCCGGGCGAACCGATGGCTGTGCGCGTGCCGCTGGCAAAAGAGAGGGGCACGAACATCTCGGCCGCGTCTGCGCCGCTCAACCCCGGCGGCGGCTGGAGGGGGTTGTCCACGCCCCGGGTCGCCTGGACCAGACTGCTGGCAACCACCTGGGCGGTGAAGTTGGCAGGTTTTTGCAGGGTGATCTCCAGGGGTGAACCGATCTCCACACTGGTCTCCCCCGGCGCGAGGGATTGGGCTGTGTTTTCGGCCAGCACAGTAAATTCGATCTGGTGGATATGCCAGAGATCGTTGGGATCGTCGTCGATGAAAGCCCCGCCCCGGGTTCCCGTCGCACGCACACTGTTCAGCAGGCGGCGCAGGGGGTTGTCCGCTTCCAGGCTGCGGGTGGCCGCGCTCATCGGCGGCTCGTTCAAATCTTCCATCTGCAAGACATCGAAACTCATGGGCTGGCGGGTGACAAAGACTTTGAAGATGGCCTGGGTGCGCCCCAGGAAGGGGTTGCTGACCGGGTAGCGAATGTTGGGGATGAAGAAATCCTTGCCCGCCGCCACTTTCTGGTTGGCTGTATTGCGGGGGTAGAGCCGCTTAATACCAAAATCCGGGTTGAGGTCAAAAATCGAGACGTAGAGGTCCTCGCTGCTCTCGTTCTTCACGGCCAACCAGATTTTGCGTCCCGGCGTCAGCACCCCATCCGGCGTGTGCAGGGGAATGCCGTCTTTGGGTGCAGAGAAGCTGGCGTCCGTATAGCTGAAGGCTTCCACTTTGAGCGCGCCGGCCAGGGGTGGTGCAGGCGAGGGGTTGCGCAGGTTGCGCACATTGTTGTAGACGGCCAGATGCTCCAAAATTTCGACCACCTGGCCCGCGCCCTCGGCTGTGCGGGGGGGCGTCTCCACCACAATCTGCACGCCGCTGGCATCCTGCACCACATACTGCGCGCCGTGGGTCTGGACGTTGAAGATCGCGCCTGCGCTCTCATCCGTTTTGGTCAGCCGCAGGAAGGGATTGACCGGCTCTTCGCTCAGCGCGCCGTCCGCCTCCACCCGTTTGACCAGGGCATCCCGCACCAACGCATCCTCGGCAGCCACCGGATAGACCAGTTCGTTGTAGCTCTGGGCTGCGATCTTCACCCGGGCCAGCGGGGGAAAGATCCCATCCGCCGGGGGAACGGTCACCCGCGCCCAGACGTGATCCACCTCCACCATCACGACAACGCCCCTGGCCAGGGGCGTGCCCTTCAGTTCCCCCACGCCCGCAGGGTAGAAATCCACCCGGCTGCCCATCGTCAAACCCACGGGCGGACCGCCGTTGATGTAGACGTGAGTGTCTGTGCCGTCGCTCTCCATTTTTTCCACCAGCAGGTGAGGATCCGCGGGCGGGGCCAGCTCGCCAAAGATGTGCCGGTTGGCTGGTCCCTCCAACTGGGGCATCTGGTTGTTGTAAATGGCGTTGACCCGGGTGCGCACGCTGTCGTAGACCTGACCCCAAGTGGTGGCGGCCTGGGCACCGCGCAGACTCTGCAAGAGAAAATAGGTGGTGGCCCCGTGCCACGCGCCGCTCTCCACGTCCCGGTATTCGTGGCTTAGCTGCTCATCCCGACAGCCGGCCAGGAGCACATGGCCGCCAGAGATGTGCCAACCGCTGGCCGTGGACTGTTGGGGTGCAACATTCACTTGCGCCGCCAGCCGGGCCGCAGTGCGGGGTTCCACAGAGTCCAGGCTGCGGGTGCGTTCGTCCGGGGGTGTCTTGCGAGTGAGTACCTTCTGGTCGCCGGCCCGGGTCCCGGAGCCGGAGTGGCAGCAGTCAAAGAAGACGGTGACAAAAGCACCGCTGGCTTCGATAAAATCGATGTAGGTTTTGATCTCCTTGTCCAGCACATCGTAGACCTGCTGGCCGTCCGGCCCCACCATCCGGCTGTCGCAGGGGACAATCGTCTCATCCAGACCGTCCGGTTCGTTGTTGGGGTCCACCGTCGGGGCCTGGGAGCCGTGGCCGCTGTAGTGGATAAAGACCTGATCTTTGGCCTGGGCCGTATTCACCAGCCAGTCGAAGCCAGCCAGAATGTTGGCCCGGCTGGCAAGTCGGTCGGGCGTCTCATCCCCTTTTTCGTTGGCTGTGTAAATGCGCAGATTGGCGTCCAGTAAATTCAGCTTAGCCCGGACAAAGGCGGCCATCGCTTTTACGTCGTTGACACAGCCGCGCAGGTCGGTGACGTTGGGGCTGCGGTAGTTGTCGATGCCGACAAAGAGGGCGTAGAACCGGGGTTCCGTGGGCATAAGAGGCTCCTTGACTGGGCAATGAGAGACACGGATAGGGCAGGAGATAGGAGTTATGAGTTAGGCGGGTTCTTCGTTCCGCGCGATGTGTGGTTTAGTGCAGTGTATCGAAAGTCGGGGGAGAATGCAAGGGGAAGAAAAAGAGGGGATTCCTCAATCCCCGGCCAGGGCGAGGATCTCCTGCAGCCGGGTTTCCGCCTGGCGGCGGAAGTCGGCCACTTGGATGGAGCGGAAGAGCCAGACGGCCAGGAGAAGGCCGATAATTTCCATACTGAAGACCGCCACATAGCCCACCAGCGGCGCGCCGGTCAGCCAGAGGAAGAAGTCGCGCAGCAGCCCGCTGATGACATTGCCGATGGCCTGCCCGGCAAAGTTCGCCACCCCCCACGCGCCCACGTAGAGACCGGCGGCTTGGGGAAGGGTCATGTCCAGCATAAAGCTGAGATTGCTCACCGTCATCAGCCCGCCGCCCAGCCCCAGCAGAAAGACCGCGCCCATAAAAAGGCTGCTCTGTCCCATCCAACCGGAGATGGAAATCAGCCCAAAGGCCACAGCCGCTACGATAGCACCGATGTTGGCGCTGCGTTTCTTGCCCATGCGCCGCACCAGCGGCAGGCTGCCCAATAGCGTCAACAGAACGCCCACACCCCAAATGGAGGTAAGGCGGGAGGTGGCGGCCACGGGCATCTGCAACGCCTCAGCCGCAAAGGGTTCCAGCAGCACGTCCTGGGCGTGGATGCTGACCAGCACCAGCACCAGATAGACGAAGAAGCGGCGAGCCACCGGGTTGAACGCCAGCAGACGCATGGCCTGGGCCGGGCTGTCCGCGCTGTGGCGAACCGGGGCTGTGCGCTGGGATGCGGGCGGCTCCAGGCCGTAGGCCCCCACCAGCACGAAGACGACCGAGACAAACCAGACTGCGCCAAAGGCTGTGTAGAGCGCTCGTACAGTGTAGGGATCGACCAGACGCGCGATACCCAGACTGACAAAAATCGTCGAGAGGATCATCGCCGTCCACATGACACTGACGGCCCGGCTGCGCCCGTTTTCGTCGGCCAGATCGGTGACGAGGGAGAGATAGCTCACCGAGGCGGCGTTGACACCCATGCCCCAGACGGCAAAAGCCACCAGCGCGCCCAACAGCCCCGGCCAGAAGTTGGCGTCGATCCAATAGGCGGCGTGGGCGGTGAAGTAGCTGCCGGTGGCGGCCATCAGCCCACCGGCCACAATCCAGGGCGTGCGATAGCGGTCACGGATGGGGTTGCGGTCGGCCCAGGCGCCCAGGGGGACTTGCAGGGGGGAGAGGAAGTAGGGCAGGGCCACGAGCAGGGAGACGAGCAGCGCGGACATACCCAAGTCAGCGATCATCACCCGGTTCAGGGTGCTGGTCACCGGCACGACGGTAATCGATACGCCCACGTGGACGAGAGAAAGTTGGGCAATGCGTCGCCAGTTCATAGCCGGGCAGTGTAGCATAGATTTGCTTAGATTTGCAAACGTTCTCGTAGTTTTTGTAGGACGGACTGACAGTCCGTCTTACGCTAGAGCCAGGCGCGCAATTCGGCCAGATCCGTGAGGATCAGGTCCGCGCCGGCAAAGTCGGACTCGACGGCCAAGCCGCCCAGCACCCCGCAACGGACCGCGCCGGAGGCCTGGGCCGGGCGCAGTTTCCACTCGCTGTCGCCCACCATCAGTACCTGGCCCGGCGTCACGCCCAACTCTTTCACCGAGTGAGCCAGGGCTTCGCTGGGCGAAGTATAGGCGCGGGGGTTGTCCTGGGCTATGACGGATGCGAAGAGTGCTGGGGGAAGCCCTGACTTTTCCAGAAAGCAATCCACTTCGTGGCGCGGGCGAGAAGTCAGCAAACCCAACTGATAGGTGTGGCTCAAGTCGCGCAGAAGTTGACCTACGCCAGGCTGGACAGTCAACTCTGTAACCGGGGGAAAGGCTCTGGCCCGGTTGAGGAAACCGGTCATGCGCTCCAGATCGTCGTACAACTGAATCCAGAGCAGGATGCTGATCCACCAGTTGACCAACCCTTCCATTGTGAGCAACAGACGGCGAAAGGCTTTGCGGCGCATTTTTACGGGCCAAAAGCGATCCGTCCAGCGGAATCGGTCAGCGAACTGATCAGCCAGACTGAAATCAAGTTCTGTGAGTACGCCGTCCAGATCGAAGATGACGGCCTGAATGCGATGGCCCGCGATCAGGCCGGGGATGCGCACGTCGCTCTGGGTGTAGTTGCTTTCGAATGGCTCCTGATCCCGCAGTTTGCGCATAATGTAGATGAGCAGGGTGCGCACGCTGGCAATGGTGGGGGTGATGAGCAGCACACCCAGAAAGCCGAAGACCAACGCCGCGCCAATAATACCCGTGAAGGTGACGGCAGGGTGCAGATTCACCCGCCGCCCTACCAGCCGTGGAATCAGATAGACGCTCTCGATTTGAGTGATGACGATGTAGAGTCCCATCACAATCAGGGCAAAGACGAAGTTGTTGACCGGCAGCCAGACAGACCCCTGGAAGAGGGCAAAGAGCGTGCCAATCGCGCCGCTGATCCCCGGCCCGACAGTGGGCAGAAATTCCATCAGTGCCGCCAGGAGAGCGAAGCCGGCCGCGTTGGGCAGCCCCACAATCCACATAGCAATCCAGGTCATCACACCCACCACCAGAGCCAGCACAAATTGCCCGCGCAAAAAGGCATACCAGATGGCGGAAAATTCCAGCCCCAAGCGGCGCACGTCCTCCCG